>JABDKX010000044.1 GCA_013001975.1 Saprospiraceae bacterium
CAAGTTTTTACAACGGGATCGTATTCGGTAAGCACTTTAGGTTTTGCCATGATATGTTTTTTAGGTTATTCGTTTCTTAAGATACGAACTATAATTCAGAAGTTGTTTGGTGGTAGGATTTATCAAAACATTTGGCCTTTTTCAGCTAACATGAAAGTGGGATTACTTAAAAAATGTTAAGTCAGTTTCAAGGAGATTGATGAGGAGTGATAACCGTGATTTTATTTAATAATTGGCTAAATATCATTGATTATATGGATTCTACGGCAAATCTTCCTAACAAATGAAAAAAAGTGACAAACATGAAACTAATTGCAGTGAGAAGTTGTATTGTATCTGTGGTAAGGGTATTATTCTTATATCTTGCCAGTTTAAATGTAATATTAATACACAATGAGTAACGGTACAGTAAAGTTTTTTAATGACGAGAAGGGATTTGGATTTATAACACCAGATGATGGTGGAAGGGATGTTTTTGTTCATGTAAAAGGATTAGGTGGCACTTCAATAACTGAAGGAGACAAGGTATCTTATGATACTGAGGAAGGACAAAAAGGATTGAATGCAGTGAATGTTTCTGTGATATAACGCAAGCATTAAAACTTGAAAATTAAATAGACCTGTTAACTTGTTAATGGGTCTTTTTTATTTTTCTATTTATAAAAATGTGATCATACTTTACTAGTCAATTTAATCGCAAACACAACCTATTGGAAACCTATTTTAATAATTAAGGAGTAAGGAAAAATTAATCCCCCTACTCCTATTCTTTTATTTTTTTGTCAAAGGTGTTTTAGTGATACATGCTGCGTAGCCGCGATTAGAACATTTTAAAAGCGTTGTGCTGCAGCCAGGATGGTATTGAACCGTGCCTCCAAGTGCTTCGCACTCGCCAATAGTCAAAGGAACATCATTTGTTTCAGTGACGTCTTTGGTCCATTTGTTATGATCTAGGAGTTCTACAACAAATTTTGATAATAACTTTTCATACGAATTATTATCTACATCAGTGCCAACAAAAACACCATCCGTTGGCATTTCTGGTTTGTTATTATTATCATCTACAATTGAGCTGCCTAATTTTGTACAGGTTCCAAAAGTAGTCCCTGTTTTATCTTTCTTCCAAATATATTTTTTACCAAGCGCTTCACATTTTCTTTTGCACTCAGGTTCAGAAGAGCAAGTAAATGTTTCAGTTGTTTGAACATTTATTTGTTGTGCATTAACGAAGTTCACATGAAAGGTAAAAAATAAAATACCCGTTATGATGATTGAAACTTTATTTGTTTTCATTGTCTTAATTTGTTTGTTATTTAATTTCTCTAGTTATAGAACCAGAGTTTTTATTCAACAATCAATATAGACTATCTTTAATCTGGAAGTACGCCAATCAATGTATTCTTGTCAAATTTAGCCTTTTGCACCTAACAAGAAAATGGGATAGTTGGGGTGATGGGTTGAAAGAATCTACTTAAAACCACTATAATATAATTTTGTATAGAAAGGTCTGAAAATAAAAAAAAACGAGACCTTATAGTCTCGTTTTTCTTAGATAGTACCCCCGGGGGGAATCGAACCCCCACTCCCGAAGGAACTGGATTTTGAATCCAGCGCGTCTACCAATTCCGCCACAGGGGCGGGATACTTATCATTTCCTCAATTCAGCTTATTAACCAATCAAGGAGACACAAAAGTATTTAATTTTTATAGAATTGGAAACAATCCCACCGAATTAATAAATTCCACCAAATTGTCAACAATTTCAGCCTTCTGAGCTCATTATTTTGCCTTTATCCGAATTATAAATGGCTTTATAGAATTTATATTTGAAAATTCTATCGTAATAATTAATCTTATGCCAAGAAGAATATTCTAAATTAAGGATTACACCGCTTGAATGATTATATTTCGGGTTTTTAACACACCATATATTATTAAGTGGATTAAAAAATATAAATGAAATTATTAAAGTTATCATTAGTACTCAGTTTCACAGTCTTTTTTACCCAGACCTACGCTCAAGACAATGAAAGTTGGTCGCTGGAAAAATGTATCCTTCATTCACAGAAAGCCAGTATTGCTATCAATCAAAGTGAATTGGGTGTATCGCAAGCTGATATCACACTCGATCAGGCGCAACAGGCACGCTACCCTTCTCTTAACGGCAATACAAATGTTCAATGGAACTTTGGTCGTACAGTTGATCCGACGACCAATGAATTTAATACGGAGACTTTCTTTTCGAACAACTTTGGATTAAATACCAATGTTACCTTATTTAATGGTTTTAGGATTAAGAATAACGTCAAGCAAGCTGAGTTAGATCTCGATGCAGCAAAAGCAGATACAGAGCAGATGAGAAGAACAGTTGCGCTTCAAGTCGCTACTAACTTTTTAAATGTGTTATTCGCACAAGAAAACATCACGTTGGCAGAAAAGCAATTATTACTTAGTCAGCAACAATTGGATCAAGTCAATAAATTGATAGAAGCGGGTGCAAGACCAGAATCCGAACGTCTCAACTTAGAAGCGCAAATAGCGCAAAGCGAACAAATTCAGATCACATCAAAAAATACTTTAGACATAGCGATTTTACAATTGAAACAAGTTTTAAGATTGGATCCTTCTTATCCTTTTTCGATTGAAGCGCCTGAAGACATCGAAATCACAACAGATCCTGACATGGTCAATTTTGAAGAAGCCTTTATTTTGGCTCAAGAAAACAGACCCGATCTGTATGCCAATCAATTGCGTATTCAAAGTGCCATCATGGGAGAAAAAATTGCAAAAGGCGGATTGTATCCCAGTGTTAGTGTTGGCGGAAGTTTGGGAAGTGCATATTCAAATCGTGGTAAATCTCTGGTAGGTTTTGAAGATGTTAGAGTCGAATCAGAATTTGATGTCTCATTTGAAATTCCAGGTTTACCTCCTTTAGTAGAACAACCTGTGACTCTTGGGTCAGTACAAGAATTCCCGATTTTAGAAGATCAAAAATATACTGATCAGCTGGATCAAAATTTATCCTACGGATTTGGTTTAGGTGTTAATATTCCAATTTATAATAGAGGAAATACCAAAGGCAGTATTCAAATTGCAAAATTGAACGCTATCAATGCACAACTGAGTTACGATCAAAATGTAGAGACTTTAAAAATTACCGTTCAGCAAGCTTTGGCCGATGCGCGAGCAGCAAAGAAAAAATTAGAAGCTTCCGAAAAAAGTTTACAAGCCCAACAATTGGCTTTTGAAAATACAACCAAGAGATTGGATCTTGGTGCTGCCAATACTTTTGAATGGGAGTCTCAAAAAACACAAATGGAAAACGCAGAAGTGCAAAGATTAATGGATAAATATGACTATTTATTTAAAATCAAAATACTTGAATTTTACTTAGGAAAACCACTCAAATTATAAACCAACATGGCAAAGAAAGGCAAAGGGAAAGTTATAACGATATCATTAATTCTATTGGTAGGAATACTGATGGCACTTGTTTACTTAAAAAGTAAAAACAAGCCCAAAGGCATCGCTATTAAAGTTGAAAAAGCTGAAAGAAGAACGATAAAAGAAACAGTCTCTGCATCAGGAAGAATATTTCCAGAAAAAGAGGTCAAAATAAGTTCTGATGTTTCAGGTGAAATCGTAGAGTTATTTATAGCTGAAGGAGACTCCGTCCAGATGGGCCAAGTCCTTGCTAAAATTAATCCTGACTCTTATGTGTCTGCCGTCGAAAGGGGAAAAGCATCTGTCAGCGGTGCCAAAGCGCAATTGGCCATTTCTAAGTCTCAAAAAGAAAGCAGTGTTGCTCAAAAAGAACAAATTGCTTCTCAACTTAAAAATGCTGAAAGGATTCTTGAAAGAAATAAAAAATTAATGGCTGATGGTATTATTTCACAAGCAGACTATGATTTGGCATTAGCCAATGTCGAAAATCTACGAGCCAACTTGAGAGCTGCTGAAGCCAATATCCGTTCTGCTGAACAAAGTATAAAAGGCAATCAATACAGTATTGAAAGTGCAGAAGCCTCTCTCAAAGAATTGCAATTCAGTTTATCAAGAACAACCATTACGGCTCCAGCATCAGGAATTATATCCAGCTTAAGTGTTGAGCAAGGGGAACGTGTTGTAGGTACAATGCAAATGACGGGAACAGAGATGATGAGAATTGCCAACTTAAATTCAATGGAAGTCCAAGTGGATGTTTCTGAAAATGATATTATAAAAGTATCTATCGGTGATAGAGTTGAAATTGAAGTAGATGCTTACTTAGATAAAGTTGTTGAAGGTACGGTAACTGAAATTGCAAATTCAGCTTCCAATATTGGCGGTATAGGCTCAGCGCTTAATACTGATCAGGTCACTAATTTTATTGTAAAAATCAGAATCAATCCTGAGTCGTACCAAGATCTTATCAAGCCAGGAATGCAATACCCTTTCAGACCTGGAATGTCAGCATCTGTAGATATTTTTACCAATGAAGTCAAAGACGTTATTACAGTTCCTATTCAATCTGTCACAGCGCGTGAGGAGAAAGATGAAGATGACAAGCCAAAGAAAGAGGACACCAATAAAGACCAAAAAGAAGAAGATAAAGAATTCAAAGAAGTTGTTTTCGTTTATGCTGCCGACACTGTTGCTATGGTTGAAGTAAAAACAGGTATTCAAGATGATGAGTACATTGAGATTCTTTCGGGAATAGCGGACAGCACAGAAGTTGTATCCGGTCCATACTCTGCGATTTCCGATAAACTTGAAGATGGTAAGGATGTTTATATCAAGGAAGATGAAAAGAAAGAGGATGCTGAAAGTGATGAGTAGATGAGTACGCACACAAATGCACTCATAATATTCATTAAGAATCCTGAACTTGGCAGATGTAAAACGAGGCTTGCCGCTACGGTAGGCGATGAAAAAGCTTTGGAAGTTTATAAGAATCTGCTAGCACACACAAGACGAGTTACTTGTGACATCGACGTAAGCAGGTATTTATTCTACGATAAAAATATCAATCCCAATGACGATTGGAAAGATTCGTTATTTATAAAATCGGTTCAGTCTAACGGAGATTTGGGTGATCGCATGCAAAACGCATTTGATACGGTTTTAAACACTCACGACAAAGTAATTATTATTGGCAGCGATTGCCCAGAACTCAACTCTTCGGTTTTAGATAAAGCTTTCAACGCACTAGAAGAAAATGATCTTGTCATCGGCCCAACGCATGATGGTGGCTATTATCTTTTAGGCATGAAAAAAGCTTCTCCATTTTTATTTAACGAAATGGAATGGAGTGTCGATTCAGTTTTCAATTCAACAGTTGAAAGGATTAAAAAAGAGAATAAGACTTACTTTGTTCTGGAAACATTGTCTGATTTGGATAATGAAGATGATTTGAAGGGATTTCCGGAGTTTGGATGATTTCTAAATCAAAAAAATAATTCATTCCTTGATTAAAGAATATTAAATTTGATAATTAATATTCTTGAATTGGGCACCGATGTAAACATAGAATCTTCTTGGAAGGCATTACTTAAGGATGAATTTGACAAACCTTATTTTACCTCTTTGGTTAATGCTATTAAGCAAGCTAAACAAGAAAACAAAGTAATTTATCCTCCCGGTTCGCTTATTTTTAATGCTTTCAAATTAACACCGATTGATGATGTTCGGGTTGTCATTATTGGCCAAGATCCTTATCATAATCCCGGTGAAGCAATGGGTCTTTCTTTTTCTGTACCACGTGGCAAACGTATTCCCCCGTCATTACTCAATATTTATAAAGAAATAGAAAAGGATTTAAATATTGCAAGACCTGATCATGGTGATTTGACAAAATGGGCAGAGCAAGGCGTTTTTCTGCTTAATGCAATGCTGACTGTAGAACATAAAAGAGCAGGGTCCCACAAAAGCCTAGGTTGGCAAAAATTTACTGATGCTGTTATTCAAACGTTGAGTGATCAGAAAGAAAATCTTATATTTTTGTTGTGGGGACGATTTGCACAGACCAAGAAAAGTCTGATTGATGAACAGAAGCATTATGTTCTTGAAGCGGCGCATCCTTCGCCATTGGCAAGAAATGCCTTTTCTGGATGTGCTCATTTTTCAAAAACGAATGAAATATTGACTAAAAACAATTCCAAACCAATTGATTGGGACCTCAAATAACAATATCACATGCAAAAGAAGTTTAAACTACTTATTTTAATTACTGCTGCCATGGGCGCATTAGCTGTCATAATGGGCGCCTTTGGGAGTCATTTATTAGCTGAAAAGTTAGATCCAAAGTCGCTGAATGCATACAAAACGGGGGTTAACTACCATTATATTCATACAATGGCGATTTTTTGCACAGCCCTACTCTACCGAATCTATAGAATTAAGGGCCTTTTTTACATAGGATTGTACTTTTTATTTGGAATATTACTATTCTCGGGAAGTTTATACCTTCTTGCCATGAAGGATATTTTAGGTATTTCATCAACAAAATTCTTAGGACCCTTAACTCCATTAGGCGGACTTGCATTAATTGGCTCTTGGGCAGCTATATTCTTTACTGTCATCAGAATAAAAACATGATAAAATAATTTCATATTGTTAAATAACATATATATATTAGCATACCAATTGAAATTTATGAAAAAGATAATTTTCACATTTTTAATATTTGGTTCGTTCATTAACATAGCGAGCAGTCAACAATTTAATTTTGGAGCTGGTGCTCAATTAATTTTTGATGGCTCAATATTCGGAATACAAGGAAAAGCTTTGTATGAAATTGATGATACATGGCGCGGAGCAGGTGGATTCACACTCCATTTAAAAAGTGGCGTTAATTGGACTATTGATGCTGATGCGCAATATAAACTGCTTGAAGTGAGTGATAACTTTGAACTGGCTCCTTTTGCTGGATTAAGTATTACTAACTTCGCATTTGATACAGAACTTGGAATTAATCTTGGAGCTTTTATCGATTTTGTTCCAGATGATTCTTATCATATTTATATTGAACCTAAAATAAACATTGGAGGCTATGAATCTTTCGCAGTTGCTGGTGGCATTTTATTTTAGGTCATAAACCAAAATGATTTTACTGTTCGAGAATTAGTTTTTTCTAGTACTATTCGAACTCGAAAACAGTAGACCCGACATGCAAGCATGTCGGGTTTTTTTATGCTTCCTTTAACGACCTTATAACTTCTCTTAACATTCTTCCTTCCGTCTTCATTCTAATATTAATCATCCGTATTGACGATAAAAATATTTCAATACATAAAATGAAGACCTATGAAAAAGTATACAATTTTAATCACAACATGTTTCTTAGTTATTTTAGGAACGAATTTGATCAGTCAGAACAAGGTATCAGTCATTTCGGGTATTCATACAGCAAATATTTCAGCTGAAGGCCTCAATGCAGACTTCTTAGATATCAACTCCATTTCAAGATTTATGGGTGGCGTACTTTACGAAAGAGCGCTAGATAAGCATCTTGATATACGCACAGGTGTCATTTATAAAACAAAAGGCTTTAAGCTGAATGAAGCTATAAATGTTGATATTTTTAACTTACCGTTACCAATTGGCGTTAAAGTAACTTCTGAATTAAACACAATTGATGTGCCTTTGATGCTTACTTATAATTTCAAAAACAACAGTAACATCACACCATACTTTAGTGCAGGACCTAACTTTTCATACGCGACATCTGGTGCTATTAGAACCAAGGCAACTGCCATATTAGATTTTACCTTAACTAATACACCTCTAGATTTAAGCAGTGATGCTTACAATCGTTTAGGCATAGAAGGTCAATTGGCTGGTGGTGTGAAGATACCTTACGGCAAAGGAGAGATAACAACTGAATTTGCATACAGTCACGCTATGAATAATTTTACAAGCGATGACTTTATCATAGACACAGGAATTAAAAATAAAGGACTCAGCTTTAGCATTGGCTACGGCATGTACTTCTAAAATAAAAATATTGCTTTTATGATCTTAGTCGCCTGAATGGCGCAAGGAGTCTCCTTAGATGTAAGGAGACTTTTTTTAATTATTAGAAAAAGATTCTTCTATAATTTCACTGGTAAATTTTCTACGATTTCTCCACCAAATATATCCAAGTGTTCCAACTAACAAGTAAGGCAATGATAGCATATACAGAATGCCTTTATTTAATCCTTTTCCCATTGACCCACCATTTTGCAAGTTGGTTTCTGCTGACATTCTACACATTGGGCATTGAGCAGCTGCTTCAAAATTACCAATAAACATGAAGGCCAATACTAGACAACAAACTAATAATATTTTTACTTTAAATGTCATACTGCAAATTTAATTCATATTTAACTTAATAGCATGGCTTTAACATAAGGTATACAGTTGGTCCCGTGAAAACAACATAAAGCCAAATAGGATAAACCCACCTTGTCATTTTCTTATGCTTCTCTACTGAGTAAGTTATACCTCTATTAAACGTTAATAAAATAAAAGGTAAAGATAATCCTGCGAGAATAATATGACTGATCAGAATAATGAAATAAACAGTTCTGATTAAGCCTTCTTTACAATACTTTGTTTCCGGCGTCGTAAAATGATAGACGACATAACTTAACAAAAAGAAAGCAGAACAAACCATGGCGCCAAAGATCATATTTCGATGCGCTTTAATGTTTTTCTTTTTCACAAAATAGAGTGCTAATAATAGAAAGATTCCAGCGAACGTATTGGCTAAAGCATTAAATCCTGGCAACCATGAAGTATCAAAATTGACATCAAACCTTTCGGCTGGTCTCATGGCTATTACCAATCCAATCACTACGACTGAAAGAATATAAGCTACTAAATCTAACTTTTTTAATAACGCCGTATTTTCGTTTTTATCAATCATTTTCGTCAGCTTTCATTTTAATATCTTTTGGCTTTTTCCTTGGTAAGATAACGGCCAAATCTTCTATGATTTGAGTGAGGACTTTCTTTCCTGATCCTTCATAATATTGTCTGATAAATCCAGAAGTATCCACTATCATATAATCAATGTTCTTAAATTTTTTGTTGTTAGTTTCAATATTCGAAGGTTTGTAATATTCTACAGCACTTTTAGAATTCCAACCCGCAGGTTGTACTTCTGTTTTAGAAAGTGAAATATATTTAAATGTGTGCGCATTTTTAAATTGGTCGATCATTGATTGATCCAGTTCTGTTATATCATCTTTAAATTTTACAACGCATGTTTTGTGTGTCATCTTTTCAAACAAAATATCTTTGTCTTTGTTCTCAAAATCGAACGCATGTATAAATCTTCCTTTCTCTGATAATTCCAATACTTTTCCTTTACGCCAATCAAGTCCTCCTTTTAAGAAGTACCAAGATGCTGCTGGCAAAGCAAACAGTAAAACAAGAAGTAAAAGAGGTTTTAATTTTTTCATTAGAATTATTTTGTTACTTAATTCCCAGTTTGATTTTATATTAAAAAAAAAGCCACAAATAGTGGCTTCAATTTTTATCCTTGAGTTTTAATCACTTTGGTGTCTTCCGACATACCTGTTTGACTGTTTCGAATGATTACTGGATCATCAACTTCAATGTTGTTTTTATCTGTAATCAAATCTCTTCTTTTTTGCCAATCTCTGCCTTCAGCGAAGAAAGCAATAACTGCCCAAACGAGAAGTAACGTAGGCAATAAAACAGTTTTTACCAAAGCAGGCACTTCATATTTCATATGCATAAATTCATATACAATAAGATATGCCTTATATAAACTCATTATTATCATTATTCCTGCTAGAGCAAATCCTGGAAACATAAATTTGCCTCCAAACAAATGACCTTTACCTGTTAAAGCAACAAATACTTCAAGTAAAGTAATAGCAGCTAAAATCAAAATAAATTTAGTCGCGTCCTTTTTAGATTTTTCGTATGAATGACCCATTGTCTCTTACTTTTTAAATTAAATAGAATACTAAAAACACAAATACCCACACAAGATCTACAAAGTGCCAATACAGACCTATCTTTTCAACCATCTCATAACCGTTCTTCCTTTCAACATATAATCCTGTTGCTACATTCACACAAATTATAATGAGAAAGATAACACCAGAGAAAACGTGAAATCCATGGAAACCAGTAATAAAGAAAAATAATGCACCGAAGGCTTTGGGTCCAAAGCTTTGAACTTTAGTCTCGCCTTGATCTTTACCTTCTAATACTTTATATTTTAAAGGTGCCCATTCTCCGTTATGTTGGTGAATTAAATAAGGATCACCAGCTTCAAATGTATCGCCTTCATTTATATTATGGCCATCACCTTCTAAGTAGATACCTGATTCGGTATGTGTACCAAAAGGATTCGTTGTCACAGATACGTGCTCACCTTTTATCAAAGTCGTCCATTCCCAAGCTTGAGAACCCAAGAAAGCAATTCCACCAAGGATAGTTAATACCATCCAAAAGATGACTCCGTTTTTATTTTCTCTATGACCTTCTTGTACTGCTCTTACCATTGTAAATGAAGAGAATAGAAGTATAAAGGTCATCACCGTTACAAAGTAAAGTGGTGTATCGTGAAATCCTCCTGGGAAGATGCTGAATACAAAATCAGGAACAGGCCAACTCGGCATGCTTGATCTTAATGTACCATAAGCAATCAAGAATCCTGCAAAAGTAAATGCATCTGATAATAGGAAGTACCACATCATCAGTTTCCCATAACTTACTTTGAAAGGAGATTTACCACCCTCCCATAATTTTTCTTCTACTTCAGGTGCATGATGCGTTAAAGTATCTGCCATTGTATATTATTTACAAACCAATAAGAATATTAACAAATAAATCCATAGTATATCAACAAAATGCCAATAGTGTATAACCAATTGAAATCTTAGTTTTCTTTTTTCAGTAACAATAAAAGGTAATGAAAATGCATGTAGAATGGCAACCGTAATGCAAGCCAAACCACCCAAAATATGAGCTGCATGTAGCCCAGTGATCAAATACAAAAACGAACCACTTACATTTCCTTTTAAATCTACACCAATAGAAAATAAAGATTGCCAACCATAATATTGCAGCGTCACAAAAGCAATGCCCAATATAAAACTGGCTATCAATAAAAGTTTATATGGAATTTCTTTTTCATTTTTAAAACTAACATATGATGTATGAATACATATACTGCTCAATATCAAAGCCGCAGTAGAGTAATAGAAATAACTTGGCATTGTATATTCCAACCAATTTCCAGCTGCACTTTTTACGATATAAGCACTTGTCAAAGCACCAAACATCATGATTATACTTGCGAACGAAACATACAAGGCAAATTTATGCGGATGTATTTTGTTTCGATATGTCTGCGGATTATATGTCACTGCATTCATGCTATCCAATTAAGTATAATATTAAAACAATAGGTAAATAGAAAAATGATCCAAACATAAGTTTTAATGCATTCTTTCTATTTGGTTTAAATTGTAATTTCATTCCCAACCATGCATAAAGCAAAGTTGTTATTATCAATAATCCCAAAGCGATAATGTGAATATCCAATCCTGCCATATATGACCAGATCATTGTTGGGATAATTAGCAAACTATATAAGGCAGCGTATGCGCCTAAATTTTTATCAATTGTACCGTCACTATTCTTTGGTAATAACTTATAACCTGCATTATCATAATCATCAAAAGACAAAAATGAGATTGCCCAAAAGTGAGGAAACTGCCATAAGAACTGAATCATAAATAATGTCAGTCCTAACATCGTTATAGTGCCTTCATGAGCAACAACACCTATCAATACTGGCAATGCGCCTGGAATTGCTCCAATCGCAACCGATAATGTAGAGTATCTTTTAAGTGGTGTATAAACAAAACCATATAAGATAAAAGAACTCATACCTAAAAATGCAGCCAATGGATTGATAAGCCCAAGTAAGATAATTCCAAATACAAGTAATAAACCACTGATCAGCATCGCTTCAGAACTCTTCATTCGCTTTGCTGGTAAAGGACGGTTTTTAGTTCTTTCCATCAACGCATCGAATTCTTTTTCCAAAACTTGATTAATGCCATTTGCTGCTCCAGTGATAGCAAGGCCACCAATGAAAAGCAAACCAAAATTTATAATCGAAAAATGTCCAGCTGCAGCAATAAAGTAGGCCAATACAGAAGATATAACTACCGTTAATGATAGTCGAAACTTAGCTAACAACAAGATGTCATCCATCTTGGTTATTTGCTTTCCAGCCTCAATCTTTTTTGTAATTGCTTTACTCAATGTTATAAATTATTAACTATATCAATTAATGATCGCCAGGAATTTCGTCTTCACCCATTGGTTCGATTTGAGTAATGAACTCTCTTCCGTCTTTACCATAGTCATATGCCCATCTGTGAACAACAGGAATCTTACCTGGCCAGTTACCATGTCCTGCTTCAATCGGCGTCGTCCACTCTAAAGTATTTGCACCGTAAGGATTCTTTACTTTTTGCTTTTTACCTTTATAAATACTGTAGAAGAAATTGATAACAAATACAATTTGTAATGCAAATACAACAATAGCAGCTATTGTTATAAATTGATTCATTGGACCAAAATGCTTGAATGTATCAAAAGCTTCGAAACTGTAATATCTTCTTGGTACACCAGCCATACCTAAGTAATGCATTGGCCAGAAAATAGCGTACGCTCCTATCATTGTTCCCCAGAAGTGAAGCTTACCCAAAGTCTCGTTCATGTATCTTGCAAACATCTTAGGAAACCAGTGATAAATACCAGCAAACATTCCAAAGAAAGCAGCGATACCCATAACAATGTGGAAGTGAGCTACCACAAAATAAGTATCATGCATTTGAATATCAATTGCAGAATTACCTAAGAATATACCTGTCAATCCACCTGAAATAAACATTGATACAAAACCAATTGAAAACAACATGGCCGAATTGAATCGGATATTACCCCCGTACAAGGTGGTAATCCAGTTGAAAACTTTGACGGCGGACGGTATGGCGATAATCAATGTGAAAATCACAAAGAAGTTGGATAAGAATGGATTCACTCCGGACATAAACATGTGATGTGCCCAAACTATAAATGATAAAAATCCAATCGCCAATATTGAAAGTACCATAGCTTGATAACCAAAAATTGGCTTACGTGCATGGACTGATAAAACTTCGGAAACAATACCCATCGCAGGAAGGATAATGATATACACTTCAGGGTGACCTAAGAACCAAAATAAATGTTGGTATAAAATAGGACTACCGCCTACAAATTCAAGGGCTTCGCCTTGTATGAATATTTCACTTAAGAAAAATGATGTACCCAAACCTCTATCAAACATCAACATGAAAAATCCTGATGCTAATACAGGGAAAGATAAAAGTCCCAATACTGCAGTTACAAAGAATGCCCAAATAGGAAGTGGCATTCTCCACATACTCATTCCTTTAGTTCTTAAATTTAGTACCGTTGTTATGTAATTGATACCTCCCAGTAAAACAGATACCACAAATAAGGTCAAACTGATTAACCATAGCGTCATTCCTGTGCCCGATCCTGTCGAGGCTTGCGGTAAAGCACTCAGTGGTGGATAACCTGTCCATCCTCCAGAGAATGGTCCAGTACTGATGAATAGTGAATAAAACATCACACAACCAGCTAAAAAGAAAAACCAGTATGAAAGCATATTTAAGAATGGTGATGCCATATCTCGTGCTCCTACTTGCAAAGGAATAAGGAGATTACTAAATGTTCCACTTAATCCAGCTGTCAATACAAAGAATACCAATATGGTACCATGCATGGTAACAAGCGCATAATAAAATTCTGGTGATAATGATCCTATGCCGTTCTCAACAACAATCCATTTTCCAAGAAGTGGTTTGATCCAAGTCAAATCAGATTCAGGGAAACCCAATTGTAATCTGAAAACAATTGACATAGCTGCACCTATCAATGCCCAGAATATACCGGTAATTAAAAATTGTCTAGCGATAATCTTATGGTCCATCGAGAATATATAATGCCCAATGAAGTTAGATTGATATTTGTCCCCATGGTGATGATCGTGAAAATGATCATCATACCCTGTTTCTTCAATCAAAACCGCTACTTTATCGTTTGGATCTACTGCTACATTTGCCATAATAAATTATTAATTATTTAGCTAAAATTTTTAACTCGGTTCTTCTATTGTTTTGACGCCCTTCTGGTGTTTCATTTGAATCTATAGGTGCTGTTTCTCCATACCCTTTTGCAATTATAGATGCACTTGATACTCCTTTTTCTAAAAGATAGTTTCTAACTGCTTTTGCTCTGGCTTCTGATAATGCCATATTCAGATCATCATCGCCTGTACTGTCAGTATGGCCACTCAATTCAACTTTTACATTTTCATTTTCACCTATTAACGCGGCCACATTATCCAATTCATATTCAGAAATATCTTGCAAATTTGATTTGCCAGTCTCAAAGAAAACATGCTTTAGTCTGATAACTTCTGCATCATCCGATTCAAGTGCTGACATAAATTCGGATTTTAATTCCACTTTTCTTTCGTCAATTTCTATTTTTAACAAATCACCTTTATAAGGATCTGCGTCCGTATTTCTGATATTTCCTAAGTAGAATGAATTCTGAGATTTTAACCAATCTTCATAAGTCCCTCTATCTACGATTTCGACAATTCGCTTCATACTGTAATGACCTTTACCACATAATTCAGCACAAGCCAATTCGTAATTGAATTCTTCCCATCTTTGTTTGGAATCAGGATCAGTTGGATCTGCAGGCACTTGCCATTCAGGATATTTTCTTAACTCTTCTCTATATTCTTGAGTTGTCTTTATCGGTGTAAAAATAAAGTAAGTAGGCAGTCCAGGAACAGCATCCATCTTAACTCTAAAGTGAGGCAGATAGAAGTTATGTAAAACATCTTTTGCTGTTATTCTTACTCTTACTTTTTGATCAACAGGCAACACAATTTTGGATGGCATAAAGTCATCCAGATTTTTTTCGTCGGTCCAATCTTGACCCAATGGATTAGTCGCTGTATTAATAAGCCTGAAATCACGCTTTCCTAATTTTCCATCTGGTCCGGGATATCTTAAATCCCACGCAAACTGATAACCCGTTGCTTCTATTTCGATGTAGTCATCGTCAGGACCAACATCTGGCATAACATCATTCCAAACGATTAATCCTCTTACAACTAAAAAGATTAAAACGATGGTTGGGATGACTGTCCAAATAACTTCGAGTTTTGTACTGTGCGCTAAGAAAGTGGCTACTCTGTTTTTATCCGCTTTGTATTTATAACTGAACCAGAATAATGCAATGTGAGTCAATACAAATACAATTCCAGTAAAAAATAAAGTCAAATCAAATAATCTGTCTAGCGAGTTTCCATGTGCAGATGCAGCTTCATGTGGTCCGTATCCTAACATAGAATTCTTGTAATACCAAGCTGATCCTACACAGAAAATTAGGAATCCAATAAGAAATACTAAACAGTAAAAAGCAGTACGCTTATTTTTTTGCGCTTCTACTTCTTCCTCTCCTCGAATTTTAGCAGCTATTTCCGAAATCCTAGCAATTTGAACTATGATTACTGCTAAAAGTATAATTGTTAATGTAGCTATTAAACCTATCATTCTCTACAGATTAATTTCTAAGTATGATGATGAATACTTTCTTCTAAATACGGATCATTCGCACCGACTAATGGCGCTTTTGATAACATATGTAGAACAAAGAATATAAATAAACACAAGAATCCAATAAATGTTCCCAATTCTAAGAATCCTGGCATTGAGAATCCCATTTCAAAGGTACTGGCATGTGCAGCCATTTCGCCGCCTCCGTGAGCAGCACTTTCAGCTCCGTGAGCAGCACCATCAGCAGCATGCGTACCATGGGAATGATCAGCTCCGTCAGAATGCGCACCATGACCTGCAACAGCATGTGCTGTATGTAGGATTCCTGGCTTAAGCATTAAAAAGAAATCTAACCAATGGCCAAATAAAACCAATCCAGCTGTAAACCCTAATGAACCAAATTTTCTCTTCGTATCATTTCTCATAAGAATAAAAAATGGTGCAACGAAATTGATAATCAAATTCATATAAAATAATGCTGGATAATTTGTAACCCGTTCTTTAAAGTAAATTGTTTCCTCCCCTACGTTTGCATACCAGATCAACATGTATTGAGAAAACCATAAGTAAGTCCAAAATATACTGAAGGCAAATAAAAATTTACCTAAATCGTGTAAATGTTCAGTAGTAACGTTTTGGTAGTATCCTTTACTTTTTAAGTACATCAAGAGAAGGATAGTCAAACAAATCATTGAGACAAACCAACTGGCGCCACAGTACCAAGCAAATAATGTAGAATACCAATGAGCATCTACAGACATTATCCATTGCCAAACCATTGCTGCACTACCGAAACCTGCAAAAGGTAAAAATATAGCTGCATATTTTCTTACGCCATAATGCTTTTTAAATCCTTCAGAACCTTCTGCATCTTCAGCTAAAGAAAGAGATCTGATTTTATTTAATAAGAATATCCAAATAAGACCAAGGACCAAAGTTCCGCCAATGTACCAAGTTGTATTTAAGAAGCTTGACTTACCATAAAGGATTGGATCAAACTTTTCAGGATCATTTGGATCAAGAATTGATTGATCTGACCAGTGATATAAATGATTCCAGTGTAAATAAACACCAATACCAATGATGAGCATCAGTGGAATACCTACAACCAAAAACAATGAAATAGATTCCCATACTCTTTTAAAGACAACATACCATCCAGCCCAAGCTGTAATACTAGCTGTCATAAAGAATCCTGCCATCAATGCAATCCCTGTAAAAAACACAGAGTTGTGAAGAAAGTTTGACCAAAATCGTGTATGAAGGTCATCATCTCCGAACCACGTTAAGACCATACATAACAAGCCAATCACCATTCCTGCTGTTAGCCATGTTTTGTTTTTGCCTGTAAAACTGTATGTCATTTCTTTTATTTTAACCTAAAATTAGTTATCGTTTAATTTCTATTTACCGTGATCATGATCATTGCCATCATGATCGTGACTTCCTCCATCGTGATCATGCTCTTTCGAATCGTGATCGTCGTGTTCATGATGGCCGTGTTCATCAACATCATTATGATCGTGATCTCCATTCATATGATCATGATCCTCTTCCTCAACAACTACCATATAATCAGGACCCGCCGGTCTGTCTACATTGTTCAATGTATTTTCTAATTGGTTATAAACCGTACTATTAGCTTTCGCTTGCAATGATCTGATGTAGTGAATGACTTGCCATCTTTCTTCATAAGAAATCTTGTCTTTATAAGCACCCATTACATTTTTACCATACATGATTGAATGATAATAACGACCATTTGATGCCGCAGTAAATTCTTCATTTATCAGTTGTGCAGGAGCTACTGGATAAGCGCCATCGTCACGCGCTAAATATCCATTGCCATCACCTTTTTCACCATGGCAAATAGCACAAAATGTATTGTATAATTCCTTACCTCTGTTTAATCCTTCATCAGTAATTGGATAAGGGTTATCAATAATTTCATTCATTGCACGTGTTCTTTCTTCCTCAGTGTCCTCATAATAATAAGGCTGGCTTCCTGATGCCTTAGGAATACTTATTGAGGAAGAAGATTGTCTTGGTACCGTTCCTTTTACAGGAAGTTTAGGTTTAGCGAATTCATAGTATTCTTCTTCCGTACCCCACGTGTTATTATAGTAATAATTATAATAATTGGCTTCGTAAGCAACAGAGTGAGCCATATCTGGCATAAATTCACTCCCTGTTGTATCGCCACCTGGTTGTTGACAAGACTGCATGAGTAGAACAAAAGCTACTGCTGCAATCAAGGTATATTTTTTAAATAATTTCATCGTCGTTATATCGTCTTTGAATGAATTTCTGAAGCTCCAGTATTTTTTAAGAATGATTCAACTTTTGAAACATCAACATCTGCTTTATCAAATGCGATGCAAAATTTATCGTCAGTTATTCTTAAATCTATAGTAGGATTTACAACACCTGGTCCTAAGCCATTTATAACATAAAAAGTTACAACCATTCCAATTGAAGCAAACAATACAGTCAACTCGAAAACAATTGGAATAAAAGCTGGTACTGACCAATGAGGCTTACCCCCAAAAATGATTGGCCAATCTTTTGTGAAGATCCATGACATACCTAAAAAGGCTGTCAATGTTCCCAATGCACCATATACAAAACCTGCAATGTGTAATCTTGATTCTGATAATCCCAATATTGGGTCAAGTCCATGAATTGGAAATGGCGTATAAACATCCATTATCTCCAAATGATCATCTTTAGCGACTTGTACGGCTTTTAACAAATCTTCTTCGTCATTCCAAAGTCCGTAAATAATATCTTTAGTTTGTGCCATTTTTTTAATTGATTTAATTAAACGTATTTACCGCCGTCTAACCTGTCTTGTAAATCTTTTAACTCTGCCCATTTTCCATCTCTAGCTAAAGCTGCTTGCTCAGGCCAAGACTCTGGATTATGAGATTTATATGATGGACCTGCAGCATCTAAAAGTTGCCTCAGGTATGGTACTTCTACATCAGCTAATTCTGAAAAAGTATAGATATTTCCTTCATTTAAAATATCAGAAACTTTAGGTCCGATACCTTCTATTTTTTTCAAATCATCAACTCCAGTAGTCGATCTTACTTTAACACCGGCATCTGTAGTGACAACATCAGAATCTTCATTAGGTTCTTGACTTTCTTCAACATTGCTAGTAGCAGAATCTGCCATGCCAGACGTCATAGAAATGGCACTTGCCGAAGTTTCAACAATAGTATCAAAACCAGCTTCTGAATCTGTCTCCGCACCAGAAGTATGGTCACTATGGTTATGAATTGCGTTTGGTCCAGTATACTGATCACCTGCCGTTTTCAAAATACTCTTTACCTCTGCAATGGCAACCACTGGTGCTACTCTTGTAAATAATAAGTATAGTGTAAAGAACAATCCCAGTGTTCCTATAAAAATGCCTATTTCAACCCAAGTTGGTGTATAGTAACTCCAACTTGATGGTAAGTAATCACGCGCTAATGTTGTTGCGATAATAACGAATCTTTCAAACCACATGCCTATGTTTATCACAATAGAAACAAAGAATGTAATGGCTATATTTCTTCTAAAACTTCTCTTCCAGAATATTTGAGGTGATACAACATTACAAAACATCATACCGAAGTAAGACCACCAATATGGTCCTGCTGCTCTGTTAAAGAATGCAAATTGCTCATATACATATCCTGAGTACCAAGCAATAAATAATTCTGTTAAATAAGCTACCCCAACGATGGTACCTGTAACAAGGATAACCTTGTTCATAGATTCAATGTGGGCAATGGTTATATATTCTTCAAGCTTTAGCAGCTTTCTGGTTACAATCATCAGGGTCAGTACCATGGCAAATCCTGAAAAGATAGCTCCTGCTACAAAGTATGGAGGGAATATCGTTGTATGCCATCCTGGAATTACAGAAGTGGCGAAATCAAAACTTACAATTGTATGTACTGAAAGTACAAGTGGTGTTGCAATACCTGCTAAGATTAATGATAATGATTCCCACCGTTGCCAGTGTTTCGCTGATCCTGTCCAACCGAATGATAAAAAGTTATATACTTTTCTTCTAAATCCTTTTGCTCTATCTCTTACAGTTGCAAAATCAGGTACAAGTCCAGTATACCAGAATAATAAAGAAACAGTAAAGTAAGTCGATATCGCGAATAAATCCCAAAGTAGTGGAGAATTGAAGTTTGGCCAAAGTGGTCCTCTTGTATTAGGATAAGGGAAGAAATAGAATACGACCCATGCTCTACCTACGTGGATACCTGGGAATAGTGCAGCACAAATAACGGCAAAAATCGTCATTGCTTCTGCGGCTCTGTTTACACCTGTTCTCCATTTTTGTCTGAATAATAATAAGATGGCAGATATTAAAGTACCCGCGTGTCCGATTCCAATCCACCAAACGAAATTGGTAATATCCCATCCCCAACCAACTGTTCGGTTAAGATTCCAAGTTCCAATCCCGTGCCAGATGGTCCAGGCTATACAAAACAGACCAAACCCTAACATAGAAACAGATAATGCAAAACCTGTAATCCATGCAGCACCTGGTGCACGCTCAGTTGGCGATACTAAATCTTCAGTAATATCGTGATAGGTTTTGTGCCCTTGTACAAGTGGCTCTCTAATTGGACTTACGTGACTACTCATTTATATAATTTAATACTGTTCTTCAATATTATTTAAGCATCAAGGCTTTCATCTCTGTTTACTACTTTCATAGTGTAGTTAACAGATGATTGAACATTGACTTCTTCTAATGCGATATAATTCATTTGTGAATTCCATAACTTAGATAAGTCTCCTTTCTTATTATTTCTATCTCCAAAAGTGATGGCTCCAGTAGGACATGCTGACTGACAAGCCGTTCTTACGTCGGTATCTTGTAATCTTCTTCCTTCAGATTTCGCCGTTAACTTTCCTTCTTGAATTCTCTGTACACAGAAGCTACATTTCTCAATAACTCCTCTTGATCTAACCGTAACATCAGGATTTAAAACCATTCTTGTTAAGTTATCAGCACCAAAAGGAATTTCTTCGCTATTTAAAGTTGGTTGGTTACCTGGGAAGATATCCGCAGTTGTATAATCCAACCAGTTAAATCTTCTTACTTTATAAGGACAGTTGTTTGCACAGTATCTTGTACCAACACATCTGTTGTAAGCCATTTGATTCAACCCTTCAGAACTGTGGTTGGTTGCATTCACAGGACATACATTCTCACAAGGTGCATTGTCACAATGTTGACACATCATTGGTTGATAAACAACATTAGGATTTTCAGCTTCACCAAAGTAATATCTGTCAATACGTAACCAAGTCATCTCGTGATGTCTCGAAACTTCCTTCTTTCCAACGACAGGTACATTATTCTCAGCTACACAAGCAACTGTACAAGCGTTACATCCGATACATGAATTTAAATCCACATGCATTCCCCAATGATGTCCTTGACTATATAGATTCTCTGTATATTCATCAAAAGGATAAAGCGTCGCATCATTTAAGTGCTTAGCAATATCTCTTTTCTTCTGCATTTCAGCCAATTTCTTTGGCAAATCTTTCAATGTGGAATTATAAATAACAGATCTTTCAGTTAGTGATCCTTGATATCCAGTAATACCTACACCGTAAGCTGTTTGACCTAAAGTCGCTTCGTCTGCATTTATTCTGTCACCATCATTATTTGTAGCTTTCACACCTATTGTGTGATGATATTGTACGCAAGAAAAATGATCTTCTTTTCCAACTGTTCCAGAAACTTGCACTTGATCACTGTAGTATTGTGTCATGCCTTCAGACATTGTCAATACCTTATTTACATTAACACCTACACCTGTTCCACATTTGCCTGCATTTGATCTTCCATATCCAAGTGCTAATGCAATGGTTCCTGGTGCCATACCAAATTGCTTAACTACAGGTAGTGTAAATTTCTCATCGCCAACAGTTAATTCTGCAAGATCACCGTCATTTAAACCATTGAAACCAATGAATTTTTTATTTCCGTCAAAGTTTACAGGAACGGCTAAGTAATTACCCCAAGTTGTTCTGGCAACTGGATCAGGCATTTCTTGCAACCAAGGATTAGTTGAAAACTGACCGTTACCCATGTTAGCTGTTTCGTAAAAAACAATTTCTAACTCTGAATTACTTGGCTTAGAAACTTTGCTTTTTGCTAAGCTGACATCAACATTAAACGTCTTTTCTGTTCCACTTCCTTGACCTCCTAATACACCATCATGCAAAGCATTGTCCCAAAATCCTTGGAAGCTTGCAAACTCAGATTGGTTACCAAACATATTGGATTTCCAGTATGCTTTGATAAAATCTAAGTATGGTTGTTCTGCATTTGTATCATAAGCAGATGAATTTGCCCAAGTTAATAAGCTGGCTTCACCTTGTCTTGTTTTAAATAAAGGACGGATTGTAGGTTGAATGATACTGTACTGACCTCTTTTTGGTTCAGCATCTCCCCAACTTTCTAAGAAGTGATGTGTTGGCGCAATATAATTACAAAGAGCAGTTGTTTCATTTGGCTGATAGTTGACAGCAATTTTTGTAGCTACTTTTTCTAAGCTATTTTTAAATGCGTCAGCTTTTGCAAAGTCATAAGCTGGATTTGCACCCATTACAATCAGTGCATCAACTCTGCCACCATTCATTTCAGAAACCAAAGCATCAAGATTGCCTTCATTTCCTTGTCTTTGATAAGAAGCATCACTAAAACCAAGTGTCATTCCGTAATTTCCTAAAACATTATTGATATCATTAATCAATACTTGTTCATAGGTATTATTAGAACCACTTACGACCAAACTCTGACCTTTCGCTGCTTTTAATTCAGCCGCAATTTTTGTTAATCCAGCTTTTGCTTTATCATTCAATTGGCTTCCACCACCAGTCCCGGTGATCTGACCGTGTAAAAAAGCAATGGCTTCACCTTGCTCAGAAGGCTTAATAAGGATTCTATAATCAGCATTCGAGCCTGTCATCGACATATGACTTTCCACTTGTACGTGTCTTGACATTTTTGATTTAGGACCAGATACTTTTCTATTCTTTATATATTGGTTTGCAAATTCAATTGGTGAAATCCATGTTCCAAGGAAGTCAGCATTGAAACTTACGATAACATCTGCTTTGTCAAATCTGTAACCAGGAATTACTCTATCACCAAATGACATTTCGTTAGCTTCTAACATTGCAGAAGACGAAACAGGATCATAAGTTACAACCTTCGTTGAAGGATAAGCAGCAACAAATTCTTTGATAGCTTCATTTGAAGAAGGACTGATGTTTGTATTTGTTACAATACGTACATTTTTTGCAGCGCCTAATTTTTCTATTATCGCTTTATCTAAATCTGCCCAAGAAATATCACTGAATTCTTTATCAGATTTGTGCTGAGGATTCTTATATCTATTTGTGTCATATAAGCCAAGAACTGCAGCTTGAGCTCTTGCAGATGTTCCGCCATGCGTCATTGTTGAAAGATCGTTTCCTTCAACTTTGATTGGTCTTCCCTCTCTACACTTAACTAAGATAGGACAGTAATCACCGCCTTCAACATAACTTGAAGCGTAGTAAGTGGCTACTCCAGGAACAATTTCATCTGGTTTTATAACGTAAGGAATGGCACGTTTAATAGGAATATCGCATCCTGCTGCAACGGTTGCAGCACCAACACCAAATCCTAAATATTTTAAAAAGTCTCTTCTATTGCTAGATTGATCAGTGATAACATCACTGTTTTCTAAAACATTAGGACTTTTAAATTCCTGCTCAACGGATTCTAAGAAAGATTCATCTTGTGTAAGATCTTTTTCTCCTATCCAAATAGAATTTTTACTCATTTTATTATTGTGCTTCAATTTGCAATTAATAATGACATTTTTGACATTCAAGTCCACCTATATCTTCAACGGTTACCGCATCTCTATCACCACTCTTTAGTTCTTCGTGATATTTTTCATAACTATTATAATATGCGTTATCCGCAAACTTCACTTCTGTTTGTCTGTGACAATTAATACACCAGCCCATTGACAATGGTGAATGTTGTTGCATAACTTCCATTTCTTCAACAGCACCATGGCATTGTTGGCATTCAAGTTTTCCAACCGTCACATGCTGTGCGTGGTTAAAGTAGACATGGTCAGGCAGATTGTGGATTCTCACCCACTCGATTGGACCTTGAACTTTCGTTTTTTGATCATTTGTCAAGGAAGTGTAGATATTGTTCCATTGATCTGCAACTACACGCTTACCTTCTTTATCTAATTCTTGTAAATCTGCTTCCTCTAGATAATTATCACCGATCCATTTAGTATAAATAGCTTCAACTTCTTCAGTTGATAAGTCTTCGTAATTATCTATGTATAAATTATTATTAGGATTAAATCCTATCGATGCGAATATTTTAGTAATCTCAGCTGTTCCATGTTTAGAACCCACAGTAATTGCTTTGTGGCAATTCATACAAGTATTTGCTGCAGGAATTACAGAGTGCTTAGATCTTCTTGCGCCATCATGACAATATTGGCAATCAATTTTATTAAGCCCTGCGTGTGTTTCGTGAGAAAACTCAATTGGTTGTTTTGGTGCGTATCCTTCTTGTCTTCCAAGATTTACTGCATTGTTAACAGTTGTATAACCACCAAATAGTACAAGAGCAAATAAAACAAAGCCAACTACGCTTTTGCTTGTTAAAGTTTGCCAAAGTGTTTTTCTTTCGTAAGTACCACCTTCTTTTTCAGAAGCTATGAAATTTAGGTTTGAAGTAATTCTAGCTAAGATTAGTGCTAAGATTGCTAAAAAACCAAATAACAAGTAGTAAAGCCAAGCTGGAGTCTCAGATTCGACTTCAGCAACAGATTCGCCATTAACAACTTGCTTTTTTCCTCCATTTATAAAGACGTCATCGATATATAAAAATAGTGAAGCAATATTATCATCAGTTAAAAACTCTGCTGGCTGCATTACTGATTTGTTCCACTCATTATAAAGTTGTACTGCTCGAGGATGGCCTATGCTGACTAACTTTTGTGAATTTCTAACCCAAGAATATAAATCCTCGATTGGATAATCCGCAGTCCATCTTTCTACAGCACCACCTAATGCAGGACCAGTTGCTTTACTTTTCATGTTTTTAGCATGACAAGACGCACAGTTGTTTTTAAATAAAGTTTTACCTTCTGCAATTGATGGTTGACCATTCATTAGGAATGGCAACATTGCTATCGATAAGGTAAGTAGAATTGATTTAAAAGAATTCTTGATCATCTATCGCTTTATTTATATAGTTGGATACTTCAAAGTTTACTATCATAAAATCGCTGCAAAAATAAAATTCAACTGTATGATTCACAATTATAATAGGAACTACTTAATTATTTAGATAGTATCTAAATAATTAAATTGAAACCTTGGCTTTAATATGTGGATCAGCTTCATAGTTTATGAGTGTAAAATCTTCAAATTTAAAGTCTAAAATATTTTTTATGTCTTTATTTATAGTCATCGTAGGCAAGGTTTTAGGTTGCCTAGTCAATTGTAATTTTGCTTGTTCAAGATGATTAGAATAAAGGTGTACATCTCCAAAGGCATGAATAAATTCTCCATACTGAAGATCGCAAACCTGGGCCATCATCATAGTCAATAGTGCATAGGACGCAATATTAAATGGCACACCTAAGAAAGTATCTGCTGATCGTTGGTAAAGTAGGCAAGATAATTTGCCATCAGCAACATAAAACTGAAATAAGCAATGGCAAGGTGTTAATGCCATTTCATCCAGCTCGCCAACATTCCATGCATTGACGATAATTCGCCTTGAATCGGGATTATTTTTAATCAAATCAACAGCTCTTAAAATTTGATCAACTTTTTCGCCATTTGGTTTTGTCCAAGATCGCCACTGTTTACCATAAACAGGACCTAGATCTCCGTTTTCATCAGCCCATTCATTCCATATCCTGACACCATTATCTTGAAGATATTTCACATTGGTATCGCCATTTAAAAACCAGAGCAATTCGTGAATAATAGACTTGAGGTGTAGTTTTTTTGTGGTAAGCATTGGGAAACCTTCTGCAAGGTCAAATCTCATTTGATATCCGAAACAACTTAATGTCCCTGTCCCAGTACGGTCTTCTTTAGCAGCACCATTATCTAGGATGTGTTGTAGTAGGTTTAGATATTGTTTCAAGTTTTCGAATATGTCACACAAATGTAATAATACATATTAATATTCATCACTATATAATCAAAATTGTTTTGGGATTATTAGTCTTTTTCACACACTTCCTCCAACTTAAACTAAGGCTGATATTTTATAAAAAGAAAACTAATAAATATATTGGGGCTCCAATAAACTAGAAATTGGGATTTTTCCGATCTAACTTATTGATTTACAATAGATTTTATAAAAAAGAAATGCCTCATGAGTATGAAAACCAGACTTTCACTTATTTTGATAACACTATTTCTTCCATTATTCAGTTTTGCACAAGGGCTTGACGAAAAAATAAATGATGCATTTGCGCCTATAGCTGATGCTTGGGAAAGTTTTGTTCTCTACCCAATATCAATTGGTGAGCATAAACTACCAATTGTTGTTTTATTATTGGTAATTGGTGCTACTTTTTTTACAGTCACTTTTGGATTTGTGAATATCAGAAAATTCCCTTTAGCTATAAATGTCGTTAGAGGAAAATATGATGATATTGAACAAGGAGCAGAACCAGTGACTACTGATAATTTGAATGTTGTAGATGGAGATATTGTTGATACAATAAGAAAAGAAGGTGAAGAAGGGGAAGTGAGTCATTTCCAAGCCTTGGCTACAGCAGTTTCCGGAACGGTTGGTCTGGGTAACATTGCAGGTGTTGCTGTCGCAATCGCAGTTGGTGGACCAGGAGCGACTTTTTGGATGATCGTCTGTGGATTGATTGGTATGTCATCAAAGTTTGTCGAATGTACCTTAGGTGTAAAATATAGAGATGTTGATGCGAACGGAACCGTTTATGGTGGTCCGATGTATTACTTATCAAAAGGACTTAAAGAACGTGGATTTACGAGTTTAGGTAAAGCATTGGCGGTTACTTTCGCTGTTTTGTGTGTTGGGGCTTCTCTAGGAGGTGGTAATGCATTTCAAAGTAATCAAGCAACGGTGCAATTGGTATCACTTCTAGGACTTTCCGGTGGTGCTATTAAAACTTTGATTGGTTTTATCATGGCGGGTATTGTAGGATTGGTGATTATTGGAGGTATAAAAAGTATTGCTAAGGTTACTGAGAAGATCGTACCATTTATGGCTGGTATTTATGTGATAGCTTGTTTGATTATCATATTCATGAACATCGGATTTGTTGATGATGCGATTGGAATGATTTTTAAAGGCGCTTTCAGCCCAGCTGCAGGATTTGGTGGTTTGTTAGGTGTATTAATTGTAGGATTTCAAAGAGCTGCATTTTCAAATGAAGCAGGCGCAGGTTCTGCTGCTATTGCACACTCAGCAGTAAGAACAAAGTATCCAGCAAGTGAAGGTATTGTTGCATTACTCGAGCCATTTATAGATACAGTTGTCATTTGTACGATGACTGCGATTGTCATTATAATGTTTAATAGTGATGGTGCATTTACGTATGGCAATTTAGATGCGGCTAATAATGTCATTATGAATGCGACTGGTGAAACATTGGGAGGTGTTGATTTAACAAGTCGGGCCTTTGGTTCGGCATTACCATGGTTCCCAGTTATACTAACCATTGCCATTATTTTATTTGCATTTTCAACGATGATTTCTTGGTCTTACTATGGGATGCAATCATGGAAATTTTTATTTGGAAAAGGTAAAAGAGCAGATATTGCATTTAAAGTTTTATTCTTGGCTTTCATAGTCATTGGTGCTGCTGCAAAGTTAGATGCCGTTATCAAGTTTTCAGATGCCATGATTCTTGCTTTGGTATTTCCAAACATGATAGGTTTGTTCTTCTTATTCCCTAAGGTTAAAGAAGAATTGGCTAAATATTTAAAAGCAATTGGAAAGGGCTAGGTAGATTATTGAATGAACTTATATTACATCTGGGCACAAATCAAGGATCGAGAATTCGAAATCTGGATCTGTGCCAACTGTTAATCAACCAGCAAATCGGTTTCGTTGAATCGGTCTCTTCAGATTATGAAACTGAAGCATGGGGCAATACTGATCAACCTTCATTTATAAACAGAGCACTTTTATTGCAATGTCGTTTAAGTCCAGAAAAGGTCTTGAAGAAAATTCACATTATTGAATCAAAATTGGGTCGCATTAGAAAAATAAAATGGGGGCCAAGAATTATTGATATTGATATTATTTTCTTTGGACAACAAATAATTGAAAATCCTAATCTGAAAATACCTCATACTGAATTAACTAATCGTAATTTTGTGCTTATCCCATTAATGGATATTTGTCCCTCATTTATTCATCCGATTTTAAACAAAACTGTTAAAGACATTTATAAAGTAAGTAAAGACACGTTGAAAGTCGAAAAAATTCGATGAGTGAAGATCAAATGAAGGCATTACCATACAGACATATATGCATTGAAGGGAATATAGGAAGTGGCAAGACTTCTCTTGTAGAAAAGTTGAGCGTGGATTATAATGGACATAAGATTTTAGAGCAATTTGAAGACAACCCATTTTTGCCTTTATTCTACAAAAATCCAGAACGGTATGCTTTTACTGTAGAGTTGTTTTTTATGACGGAAAGGTTTAAGCAAATGCAAAACAGTATTGCTGGACCAGACCTATTTACCAATCATATGTTCTCAGATTTCTGCTTTATTAAAACTCTTTTGTTTGCACGAAAGAATTTGGAAAAAGAAGAATACAAGCTTTTTCAAATGTTATTTACAGTGCTCAACAAATCGTTTCCTAATCCTGATTTGTTGGTTTACATCCATCGAGATGTAAAATATTTGCTTGAGAATATTAAGTCTCGCGGTCGTCATTATGAATCGGATATAACGGCCAAATATTTACAATCGATTCAAGATTCATATTTTGAATATTTAAGAAATATCACTTCGTTTCCAGTCCTCATTCTTGACTTAAAAGGCATTGATTTTGTTGCGAATAAGCAAAATTATGAAACGATAAAATTCCTGATATCCAAGGAATATAATCCTGGAGTTCATAGAGTTTCAGTCAGTATGTAAAGATGTATTAAAGTGCTTTTGAGAATGGTATTCTCATCACCTTCCTGATTTCTTTCACATAAGTCCTACCAAAAGGCAAATCGATTCCTTTTGCTTGTAATTTCTTTTCAGCAAAATCAACTTGAGTTATCTCATCTCTTAAAACTGCATAGTTTCTATGAATTCGAACAAAGCAACTAAATTGTTCAAGTGTTAAAAGCTTAGATAAAGAAAACTTGATTAGGAATTTCTTATCATCAACAACGATGGATGAATAATTTCCTTCAGAATACATGAAGTTAATATCAGCCAATTTTATTTTTTGGAAAACGCTGTTCTTTTTAAGGAAAAGGTGACCATTTCTAACAAAATTTGGCCCACAAATATCGCCTCTTGTATTACCGATATTATCTACCAGAGACCACAATGAATACTTACCAAATGGTTCAGAAATTAAATGTGAATTTGGATGATCGTTTTTAATCCTTTCATAATGAAAATCATCAATTTCTTTGGTGATAAATATGAATGGAATTTCCATGGAACTGGCCAAATCATTCAGCTCTTGTCCATGCTTGTTGTTTTTTAAATCGATATTGGTAATAACAATATCGGGATTCCCAATTTGAATTTTGGAAATGGCATCTTCCAACCCTACATCTACACCGTCTAACTTATAGTTCTCTCTTTTCAGAAGTGTAAATAGGTTTTTTAACTCAGACCTCTCTGAAGATATTATAAAAATATTCATTATTGATAAAAATTCATTAAAAATAGCGTACAACTAACATACTCAACAAGCAGTTCAAGCGAAAAACAACTTGCAAAGCGAAATCAATAATATAACGATTGTATATTTTAAATATAGGTAAAGAGGTTAACCTATAGTTCTTTGGGGACTACAAATTTAGCAAAAAAAATAAAGAAACAAATTATAATTAATAATAATATTAAAAATTTGATAGCCTAATTACTGCTTTTTTCTGGTTTCATCTGAGGGAAAAACAATACATCTTGTATCGAAGTAGCGTTGGTCATGATCATAGCTAAACGATCGATACCAATACCTATACCAGCTGTTGGTGGCATGCCATATTCCAATGCACGCAAGTAATCTTCATCCAATTGCATCGCTTCTTCATCACCTCGTTTTCCAAGTTCCAACTGATCTTCAAATCGTTTTCTTTGATCAATTGGATCGTTTAATTCAGAAAAGGCATTGCAAATTTCTTTGGCATTGCAGATAGCTTCAAACCTTTCTACCAAGCCTTCCTTAGATCGGTGTTTTTTAGCTAAAGGAGACATTTCAACCGGATAATCCGTGATAAAGGTAGGTTGAATCAATAGGTGTTCGCATTTTTCTCCAAAAATCTCATCAATGATTTTACCCTTACCCATACTTTTATCTATATGAATATCAAGAGATTTGGCAGTTTCTTTTAATTGATCTTCATTCATTTCTGAGATATCTATGCCAGTATAATGCTCAATAGCTTCAAACATTGTAAATCGCTTCCAAGGTCTTTTGAAACTGATCACATTGTCACCTACTTTGATGTCTGTTGTTCCATGAATCTCTAATGCCACATATTCAATCATCTCCTCCATAAAATCCATCATCCAATTGTAGTCCTTATAAGCTACATAAAGCTCCATCATTGTAAACTCTGGATTATGAAAACGACTCATGCCTTCATTTCGAAAATCTTTGGCGAATTCGAAAACGCCATCATAGCCTCCAACAATCAACCTCTTGAGGTATAATTCATTAGCAATTCGCAAATAAAAGGTTGTATCCAATGTATTATGATGCGTTTTAAATGGTCTCGCTGCTGCACCACCATACAATTGCTGTAGAATGGGCGTTTCAACTTCTAGGTATCCCCTATCGGTCATAAACTTCCGCATGGCATTGATCATCTTTGACCGTTGCACAAAGGTTGCTCTTACTTCTGGGTTAACCGTAAGGTCAACATATCGTTGTCTGTATTTAAATTCAGGGTCAGTGACCTCATCGTGGGCCTTACCATCAGCATCTGTTTTTACAACAGGCAAAGGCTTTAATGACTTACTTAATACTGTAAGTTCTTTAACATGAATAGATAAAGTGCCTGTTTGAGTAAAAAACGCATGTCCTCTTATTCCAATAAAGTCACCTAAATCAAGTAATTTCTTGAAGACTTTGTTATATAAATCCTTGTTTTCACCCTCACAAATCTCATCTCTATTAACATAAATTTGGATTCTTCCCGAGCTGTCTTGAATTTCAGCAAAACTCGCTTTACCCATAATTCGGCGACTCATTAATCGTCCAGATAAAGTGACATCTTGATAATCTGAACTCCCTTCTTTGAAACCTTCAGTGATTTCTTTTGCGTAGTGTGAAACTTCAAATGTTTCACTTGGATAAGGATTGATACCAAATTCACGAATTTTATCTAAATTTTCTCTCCTGATAAGTTCTTGTTCGCTAAGTTGCTGTGACATGCTTCAATTTTATATAAGCCACAAAAGTAATATTTAATTTAGTGATGCTCTTTGTATTTATTCCTTATTTTTTATGTTCAAACATTTGATATAATGACTGATCCAATTATAAATCAACAATGTTGATAAATAGGGGACCAAATTAACATATCAAACGTTCTCTTAAAGGCTATTCCTTTACAAGGAAATATTAACTTTGTCACAAATACCGCCTGAAATAATATGAAGTTGTTTTACACCTTTTTTATTTTGATTTTAACGTCAACTTTGGGATTCACCCAAATTACGATTTATGAAGACATTCCTGGTCAATCACATCAAGATATCAGCGGAGTTATTATTGAGACCACTCCAACTGTAGATATATCAAATTGTAGTTCAATTGAATTCAGTATTGATTTTTCTTTTTCTGACCCATGGGAAGGTTCAGGAGGTATGGAGTCTTCAGATGAATGTAATTTTGGACTAGGTTGTCCTGGAGACCCTGAAGATCCCATGTTTGGAGATTGTCCAAATTGTTGGGACTTTATGTGGATTCAATTTATGGTGGATGGTGATCCTATTGCTGAAAACTTAATTGGAGAAGCTGGAACTGATGATTCTGAGCAATCTGGCACATTTTCATTTATTCAATGTGTAGATGATGAATCCGAAGCTTTTATTGAAATTCATAATATGAATTGGGCTTCATCAGAAGTTAATTCATATGAAAACGTAATGATCATCTGTTGGGAAAACCCAATAATTACAACCAACGATCCCATCTGTGGCGCACAAGACCTTACGCTTGATGGATCAGTCAATGGTTCGGATCCTATTTCAAGTTGGGAATGGGAAACAGATGGCTCAGGAGATATAGATGATGACAGCGCTCAAAATACTTTTGCAACGGGCGTCGATGACGGCGATGAATTTACACTCACGACAACCGATATAAATGGCTGTGAAGGATCTACATCCGTTGCGGTCGTAGTAGGAGGATTTGATGCCACAATTGATGGCGGGGGCGTTATATGTGATTGTACTGATGAAGACACTGATTTTATTATAGAATTAGAAGGAGGCGTACCTTTATACAGCATCGTTTTGGAAGTCAATGGCATAAATATTCCAGGTCTTCCTGGCATTGATGTAGAAGGCATCTTTCGAATTTGTAAAACTGATGATATTTTTCCATCGATTGACGATAATGCAGATCCTGTAGAAGTATTTATTCCGTCCATATTTTTTCCCATTGACATGGAGGTCATAAGTATTACAGATGCTAATGGATGTATGGCCACAATAAATGGAGGTGTCGTTTCATATGAAGTTGCAGAACCACCTGAAATCAATCAACCTACCCCGCCTACTTATTGTGTGGGTTCTGATGGCTTGGTTGATTTGACAATAATGGATGATGAAATAACAGGAGGGGAAAATTATGATGTTATTTGGTTTGAAGATGAGGACTTAGAAGATGAGATCAACGATCCAGAAAATTACGACGTATCTGACGGCACCACTGTGTGGGCTGTCGTCAATGATGGAGAATGTGATTCCGAACCAATAGAAGTGGGTATCAATGTCAACGTACAACCAGAATTTACCATCTTACAAAATGAGATTGTAGACTGTGGTTTTAATCCGTATTTCTTACCATCACTCGAAGATGTTGTTGAAGTAACGAATGGCATAAGTCCATTTTACTATCTTGATGAAGATCACACCATGGGACCTATATTTTCGATCGATCCAGAAGAGGTCACTGAAATATTTATTTATGATGGATCAGCGGAAGGATGTGATGCTTTGGTTTCTATTCCAGTTAACATTTCACCTTATCCTATTTTGGAAAGTCCACTCGATCAATTGGGCGGATGTGGTCAATTAGAACTTCCTGAACCTGAGGGAGATTTTATTGACACATACGATTATAACATAGAAGAAGATGGTACGGGTACTAGTTACCAAGCTGGAGATATCATCTTACCTTCAGATGGCATTGATGTCATCTATCTTATATTAACAAGTGAAGAAGGATGTGAAATTGTTGAAGAACTGGAAATAATTCTAAGCAGCGCAATAGATTATATGGTAGATATTCCATCTCCTATTTGCGATTCTCTGATTCTACCACCAATAACACCCTCAACAGGTGCGGTTGCTTATTACAGTGCAACGCAAGGAATGGGCACTCAGTTTTTACCTGGAGATATTATCTATGCGCCTTTTGATGGAACGTTATATGTATTTGATCCAACAGTTGATCGATCGTGTGCTTCAGAAGATACGCTCATGTTAAGTATTGGTTTTGGGCCACAACCCATTTTTCCAAGCGATACAACGTCTTGCGACTATGTCGTCTTACCAGAATTTGGTGGCATAACTGGTCCGAATATTAGATATTCACTTTTAAATTCAAATTTTGGATCATCAGATTTATATCCTGGTGATACCATTACTATTAATCAACAATTGTATATCCATGACACGTTAGGGGGGTGCATATTTGTGGATTCTATGTTGATTAATGTCATTGAACCTCCATTTACAGGAATAGATACCAGTATAATTATATGCCAAGGATTTTCTTCTTCCCTTGATTTAATGTCGCTTTTGAGTAATCCAGATGTGGGTGGCCTTTGGTCGTATCCTGTGATTCCAGATTTCGATCCTCTTGACTCTACCGTTGTTGATTTGAGCGTATTACCTTTAGGTAATTTCACACTCACTTATGGCATTGAAAGTATTGAATGTGGTTTGACAACAAATAGAGTTTTTATTTCAGTCATTGAACCTCCATTTGGCGGCGTGAATGCCATTCTCGATACTTGTGTCAACAATCAGATTTTTAATTTTATGAGTTTACTTGGAGATCCAGATGTGGGTGGAGAATGGTCTCAAGTAACCGGTACCGATAATGTTGATATATCTGATTCCACCTCAGTTTCTTTAAATGGTATTACCGCGGGTGACTATGCTTTTTTATACGTCATTGAAGGAGAAGCGACTTCTGAATTTTGCGACGCAGAATCAGCATCATTATTTATTACAGTTAATCCAGGTCCTAATGCTGGAGAAGATAATGCTGCTACCGTATGTATAGGTGATGTTGTAGACTTGAGTACATTGCTTTCTTCAGATGCCGATCCTGATGGGTCCTACGAAGGCGATGGATTGTTCTTCAGCGGCACAAATTGGAACACAGGCGCCGCAACTCCAGGTCAAACATATGATATATCTTATATTTTAACCAGCTCTAGTATTGACTGTCCAAATGACACTGCAATCATAGCTGTAACAGTAGAAGAACAATTAACAGCTGGAGATTTTTTGAGCGACTACATGGGATGTCATGGTATGACTGTAGATCTGAATAACTATTTGAATAATGCATCACCTGGTGGTTATTTTACTTTGGGTGCAGATTTTTCAGAAGTAGTCGTTGACGATATGTATACTTTTGATTTTGACAATAATGAGTTGATCTCTTACATCGTTGAAGGATTCGGATCTTGCCCATCGGACACGATTCAATTTGAATTTCAAGTTACAGATCAACCTGAAATAACTTTAGACATTATCAATCCAAGCATCTGCTCAGGCAATATTAATGATGCTACTATTTTAAATTTTGACGCAACGAGTGGCGCTGAAACGACCGTTCAAATATTTGATACTAACTCTGGTAATTTAATTTATGAATCAACAGACTACTTGATCGGATTAAATAATCTGTTTATCAGTCCTACAGGAACGCCTTTTGAAGTTTTAAATGACACGCTTTTTGTTGGTAATATTGGCGGAAATTACAATATCGTTGTCAACGCAGTAAGAGGGATTATGAATTGCCCAATGTTTGAACCCTTGGAAGGCAATATTGAAGTAATCCAACAATATATTGAAGTCATTGATGTCAGTTTATGTGAAGGCGATGCATATGATTTTAGAGGTTCTACTTATTTACAATCTGAAGTGATCAATGTGCCTTCTAATTTCCCAGGTTGTGATTCATTGTTTAATTTGAATATTGAGAATTACGATCAAGTCACAGGTCTTGTTGAAGGCACTTTTTGCATTGGTGACAACATTGATGTTTTGAATATGACTTACGCAACGGATACGTCTTACACAGAAACATTTTCAGGCATAGCAAGCTTTGGGTGTGATTCTATTGTTGATATAGACATTTCATTTCAATCTGTAGCCGTTGGTGCTGTCAATGAATCTCTGTGCGAAAATCAAAATATAATTATTGAAGGCGAAACATTTGACATCAATAATCCAACTGGGCAAATTGATTTACCTGGTGGCAGTGTGTCTGGTTGTGATAGTTTAATCAATGTCAATATTTCATTTATTAACAGTGTTGATTTTGAGCTTATCTCCACTATTTGTCCAGGAGAATCTGTCATTGTAGGTCCTGACACATATGATGAAACCAACTTAACTGGAACAACGACATTGACTGGTTTGGCAGCTGGCGGATGTGACAGTTTGGTCAATGTTGCACTGACATTGTTATCACATTCAATGAGTGAAGTAAATCCTACCATTTGCGCAACTGAAGAAGTGGTTGTCAATGGCTCAATATATAATTTTTCAAATCCAACGGGACAAGAAATTCTTCCAAATGCTGAAGGTTGTGACAGCACGATAAATGTTGATTTGCAATTTTACCAAGAAGCCAGCTTCGGTTTAAATCAGGATATCTGTGAAGATGAAGAAGTGGTTGTCGGCAGTGATGTTTACAATCAAGGCAATTTAAATGGGACAACTACCCTAGCCAATGCTTCATCGAATGGTTGCGACAGTACGGTTAATGTCAATTTAAATTTGGTTGGTGCCAGCATCTTTGATTTATCATCAACATTATGCCCTGGTGAATCACTCCAAATTGGGAGCGAAACATATGATGAGGCCAATACTTCAGGAACAACAGTTTTGACTGATGCGTCAGAAAGTGGTTGCGATAGTATTGTAAATGTTATTTTGACGTACACATCACCGTTAGCTGAGTTAGAGCCGACAATATTATGTCCAAATGAGTCAACAGGCATGTTACAAGTATTGTCTGTAGAAGCCCTAAGTTTACCTTTGACGATGGTTATAAATAACGGCACACCACTAACTGTTACAAACTTGCCATTTGAAACGCAAGTAAATGTTGGCATTAATGATGTGTTGTTAACTGATAACAATGGTTGCTTTTACAATGAGATGTTAGAAGTGATGCAAATTACTTCGGGCAATATATCAGTCACAGCTAATCAGACTTCGTTGAATAATTATCAATTAGGTGTCAATGCTGATTTTCCAATTATTGAATACCAATGGTCGCCAAACCAGGAATTGAGTTGTGATATGTGCTCTGACCCAGGTGCTGTAATTACAGAAACAACACAGATTGATGTGACCGTCACATCAGACAATGGATGTACTTTTACGGAATCGGTAATATTGGAATACACCACACCACCGGTCATTATCAAACACTTTTTAGCCAATTCAATCGATCTGGCTAATCCGCCAAATGACATTTTCTTCGTTCAGACCAACGACGATAATGCCATGGTAATGGAGATGATGATTTTTGACCGATGGGGTAACAAAGTATTTGGCGTTGAAAACGTGCCTCCAAATGATGCTTCGGTTGGTTGGGACGGTAGAATGAATGACCGTAAAGTAAATCAAGGTGTTTACGTCTATACCATCATAATGTTATCATCATCTGGTGAAGAAGAAATCTTAGTGGGTAATGTTACTGTTTTTAGATAGAACTCAATCAATACTGTTTAGGTCTGGACCAAAAGCTTAATTATTCTCTGGACCAACTTCTTTTCATGGTATCTCCTCTATTCCTGTAATATTTCATTGGAACAATTTGGGATCTTTCCTCTAGTATAGTTTTATCTCTACAATAATCCCGAAAAGGTATATTTTACATATCTCTCTTTGTTTTTATACCCTATAATGTATAATTCTATATAAACTATATTTAAGTATACCCGAAAAGGTATATTTATTATAAAATTAAAACGTTGCATAGAATCGTAATTATTTCAAAAATTTATCAAAACTCATTCATATTATCGAATAAACTAATATGTTTTATTAATTTTGCTATGTTATAGTAATTGCAACTTTAGAATTGTAAACACGTTAAACTATAAAGACTTTAAGAGAAATATGGCAGAGGTAAAATATACGGAAGATAATATTAGGTCATTAGACTGGAAAGAGCACATTCGCTTAAGACCTGGTATGTATATTGGTAAATTAGGTGATGGGTCTACACAGGATGATGGTATCTATGTATTGTTAAAGGAGGTCATCGATAACTGTATTGATGAATTCGTTATGGGCCACGGAAAGCAAATATTAATCGACATCGAAGATGGTCATGTCAGTATTCGTGATTATGGTAGAGGGATTCCTCTTGGTAAAGTTGTCGATTGTGTTTCTAAAATTAACACAGGTGGAAAATACGATTCGAAAGCATTTAAAAAATCTGTTGGTTTAAATGGTGTCGGTACGAAAGCTGTCAATGCACTTTCAGATTATTTTAAAGTATCTGCATTCAGAGACGGCAAAATGAAATCAGCAGAATTTTGCTTAGGGGAATTAACCAACGAAACCAAAATAGTTAAATCTAAAGAACCCAATGGGACACTGATTGAATTTGAACCAGATCCAACAATCTTTAAAAAATTCAGATTCAGACCTGCTTATATTGAAGATAGGTTATGGGATTATGCTTATCTGAATGCTGGGTTAAAAATCATCTTTAATAAAAAAAGTTACCATTCTAAAAATGGATTACTTGATCTTTTATCGAATAAAACGGATGTTGAAGCTTTAAGATATCCTATCATTCATGTTAAAGGAGAAGATATTGAGTTTGCCTTAAGTCATGGTTCTCAATATGGTGAAGAATACTACTCTTTTGTAAATGGACAAAATACAACTCAAGGAGGAACACATTTACAAGCTTACAGAGAAGCGATTGTAAAAACAGTCAGAGAACACTTTGGTAAAAACTTTGACACTAAAGATATTCAAACTGCGATTGTCGGTGCCATATCAGTAAGAGTTGAAGAACCTGTTTTCGAATCTCAAACAAAAACAAAATTAGGATCTTTAAAAATGGCTCCTAATGGACAAACTGTCAGATCTTTTATTGTCGATTTTGTAAAAGCAAAGTTGGATAATTTTCTTCATAAAAATAAAGAGTACGCTGATGCTCTTCTCAAAAGGATTCAACAATCAGAAAGAGAAAGAAAAGAAATTGCTGGTATAAAAAAATTGGCAAACCAACGTGCTAAAAAGGCAAACATCCACAATAAGAAGTTGCGTGATTGCAAAATGCATTTGACCGATAAGAAATTAGCGGAAGAAAATAAATTAGCCACCACAATATTTATTACAGAGGGTGATTCTGCCAGTGGATCAATTACCAAAGCCAGAAACGTGCAAACGCAAGCCGTATTTAGTTTGCGAGGTAAACCACTCAACAGTTTTGGGCAAACGAAAAAGATTGTTTATGAAAACGAAGAGTTAAATTTATTGCAGCACGCCCTTAATATTGAAGATGGTCTCGATGGACTGCGTTTTAATCGTGTGGTCATCGCAACCGATGCCGATGTAGATGGTATGCACATTCGATTACTCCTCTTAACTTTTTTCTTACAATTTTTTCCTGACTTAGTAAGAGAAGGACACCTTTATATCTTGGAGACGCCTTTATTTAGAGTACGAGATAAACAAAAAACTTATTATTGTTATTCTGAAAAAGAAAAACAGGATGCTATCAAAGCGTTAAGAGGTAAGCCAGAGATTACGCGATTCAAAGGATTGGGTGAGATCTCGCCTAATGAATTTGGTGGCTTTATCGGAGAGGATATCAGATTAGAACCTGTGAGGATGAAAAACAATACACAGATCACTGACCTCTTGACTTACTACATGGGTAAAAATACAATGGAACGGCAACAGTTTATCATCAACAACCTAAAAGTCGAACTTGATAATTTGGAAGAAGCAGAAGTCATGGACTTGGTTGAATCATAAAGAATAAGAAAAGCGATCAGATGATCGCTTTTCTTATTTACACTTGATACTTAATTTAAATCTTATAACCACTGGCAAATGACACCACCCATCAATACAAATGTAAGTAACCAATAGCCCCAATGAATGAAAATGTATTTTGCACCTCTGCGTTCAAACATAGCTGTGATCGCCAATAATGGTAAAACTAAAATGACAGAAGCAATAACACCATGCACAGCACCATGACCAAAAGTTCTGTGTCTATCTCCATAGTTGTCCATAATGGTATCATATAACGTTTGTACTTCAGTACCGGAAGTACCAAAATCAGGATGCATAGCAAAAAGCTGCATGACTCCAGATTGGTGGTTGGTTAGTTGAGAAATGGCTAATGCCAATAAAGCACCTAAGATAATTGTCAAAACAAAAATGACGGGCATATTGGCACCTTCTAAATCTTCTTTAGTTTTTCCAGAAGCATTTATCCAGGCAGTTCCCAAAACTTTAGGATTGTACCAAACAGCACCCACAAACAATGGAATTAAAGCTGCTCCGATTACGACAAGATAATTCATGTTAATTGTTTTTATTAGTTAATATTAGTTATTGTAATGTACCAATTTTAAAGTTTTTATCCAAGTCACACATATCGAGCATAAAAAATCCCCTCTCCTACCAACAAATGTATTTTTCTTGCCGTCTTATAGGATATAAGTAATTACTGACATAGTATTTATTACAAATTTTAAAATTAAAAGCAATGAAAAATAAAAATCTAGTCAATCATCTGTTGGTGTTTTTAGCCATCCTTAGTCTGTCTTTTAATTCATGTTTGAAAGA
>JABDKX010000051.1 GCA_013001975.1 Saprospiraceae bacterium
GAATTAGGTAAAGATACCATTGACGAAGCCGAGGTGAAAGAAAAACTACTTAATCATTTTACAATGCTTTTTGAAGCAGAATTAAAACAAAAAACCGAAGCATAAACTTCGGTTTTATTTGATAAAAATTTTATTAATTTCTGATCACTTAATCAGAGTTAAATAATTAAGATTTAAGCTTTAATTCACCAGATGAAATAGCATCTTCATAAGAAGCAGTAATGTATTTTGTTTGATTAAAGAATTTTTTGCCGTCTGCGCGTTCTATTTGCACAATACTGGCACCATCTTTAGAATCCATAATCTTTGTGATTACAACAGGTACATTAACAACACTTTTGTAAGTTGCTACACCACCTCTTTTTACAATGGTATTAAGTCTTGGGAAATTAACATGCTTGTAATATTCTCCTACACTTTCTGACACAAGTAATGTGTCACCAACTTGAGGTTTTTCTTGTTCTTTATTATCGGTATGCGCTAATGAAATAGAAGATACCAATAATACTGCGATAAATGTAAATAAGGACTTTTTCATGATACTAAAATTGATTAATTAATAGTTAACACACATCAAAATTAAATATTTCTCAAAATAGAGTAATATAATTTAACGAATTTTTAAATAAAATCAAAATGAAGTTATTCAGGCCAGCTTTTTATTTTACGGATAGCATAAATTTGTTTGGTTTTTACATTTGAAACGATTGGCTCAACTTAGTTTGACATTCCTGTGAGTTCTGAAGATCCTATTAGTTTGCCTTTTTTGTTATACGATTCAGATTTTATAATTACTCTGTCATCATGATACCATTCAGCAGCGCTGCCTTTTACTTTTAAAATTCCGAATTTACTTTCAAAATCATAGGTTACTTTTTGGCAATCAAATGTTCCTGCTTTAGTGGTTATAGGTTCTTTCCCTAACACCTTTCTGTTCATTATTGTCAAGGTCATAGTTACCATAGTAAAATTGTCTTTATTGACTTTTACAGTTATGTTGCCATCGTTAAGAGTTTCACCTTCTTTTAATTCTCTAGGAAAATAAAGCATATCACCTTCAAGATTGATATCAAAGTCAGAGCCTTCGTACTGCATAAGTTGGGCGCTATCAAAAAATCGAGACATGTCTATTGATACTACACCATCTTCACAGCCTACATCATATTCCATGTTAAAGGTATCATCCTTTTTTAGGTCCTTAACCTCAAGCTTAATTTTTGACGTGTATTTGCCGCCTTCACTATCTACGCTTTCAGCAAAATGTTTACCTACGGTAATTGCCTTTCCTTTCTTATCAAAATTGGTATACTCTAGCATTGTTCCTTCTGTTAGTAATAAATAGGTGTCGCAGTCTTGTCCGTAAGATAAATTACCGCAAAGAAGTAGGACTATTGATATAATGCTTGCAATTGATTTCATATTTCTTATTGTTTTATAAATTCTACTCGACGATTTTGTGCTTTTCCTTCAGCTGAGGAGTTATCTGCAACCGGATTTGATTCGCCTTTTCCTGCTGTTGATAGTCTATCACCAGAAATGTTGTAAATATCAACAAGAGCTTGTTTTACAGCATCCGCTCGTGCTTTTGAAAGTTTTAAATTAGCTTCATCCGTGCCATCGGCATCTGTATGACCAACGATTAACAAACGTATACTGTCATCCTCCATCAAAACTTGAGAAATTTGAAGTACAATACCAAGTGATTGCGGTTGTATCTTTGCTGAACCCGAATTAAATAAAATACCATTGGTTGATATACTGTCTTCTGATAATAATTTACGTCTTAAATCTACACCACCTTCTGCTACTTTAAGATTCGTAATGAAAACACGCTCTTCGCCATCTTTAAAATTATTGATGTGAAATTTTATATGGTTTAGGACATTTAATTCTTGAATACCACGAGGTATATCAATATATTTTACCTCATTGATCCATAAGCGATACCTGTTCTTGGTTACAGATATAGCTATATGTGGTCTGTTTAATACTTCGTCTCTAATGTCCACTCTTATATCTGTATTGATATCACCAGTTTGACGGTTAAAATAGTTATTGACGCGCAGAGGAAAAGCACCGTATTGTCCTAAAGGGATAGCAGTTTGCATATAATGTGCTAACCCGTTCTTAAACTTATTGTTGTCACTTAAAATCACGTGAAATCTAGCTGTTGAAGAGGTTTGTTTACCCATGCCCTTGGTGAGTAAATCAAATTCAATGGTGTAATCTTCAGGCAGATTTGCAATATCTGGCACGTAGTAAACACCATATCCCGATTTTAATTCAAACCACTTTTCATCACCAATTTTTACAACCTCGCCAGTGGCATTGGTATTCCAACGGCTTGGAAAATCGCCAATAAAATCTTGTGAGAAATCATCATAGAATAGTGTTTTATCGCCAGGAACAAAATCATACTTGCTATAAACCTCTAAATTATCGGATATGTTGGATGGTTCTTCTTCATTTTGACTAGTCTGATTAGAAGAATCTGCAGTATCCTCTTCATTTTTATTGTCTGCTTCTGTATCAGTATCTGTATCTATTTCATCATCACTATCTTCTTCTCTTTCGCGCTGTCCCAACAACAATTCTTTAGCAGTTTTTATACTGTAGTTTAAAGCTTTTTTAGACCGATTTATTTGTAAGGTAGCTTTTCCCTGTTTTAAAACACCAATGCCGTCTAGGTCAGATAGAACGCTTGGAGCACTCTCGCTTAAACCAGCGAGATCATCTAAAGCATTTTCTAAAACATCAATATCCTCGTCTGATAAGGGCTTCCCTGCTGCTGCATAGCCATCATACATGTAGACCTTATTGTACAAATCAAAAGATTCTCTTACAAATTGATCTACACTTGCAATGCCTACTCTACTACTAGGACGTTTTATGCGTTTGGTTTGTGAGTAAT
>JABDKX010000066.1 GCA_013001975.1 Saprospiraceae bacterium
GTTACTACTGCCAACGGCGATTTGCCTTCTTTTGCTGATCTTGAGAATCCTTCCTACGATGAAGCAAGCATTATTTACGATACGAATGGAGAGTCATTTGGAAAATATTACGTAGAAAACAGAGAACTAATAACCTACGAACAATTATCTCCTCATGTGCTCAATTCTTTATTGGCGACAGAAGACATTCGGTTTTTCAAACATTCTGGAATAGATATCAAAGCACTCCTTAGAGTTGCCTTCAAAACGGTGTTGTTAAGACAAGAAAGTTCGGGAGGTGGTAGTACCATTAGTCAGCAACTCGCCAAATTATTATACAAGCGATCTTCATTTAAAAATATGTCTAAATTCCAAAGAGCATTTGCTTTGGTTCAGACAAAGGTGAAAGAATGGATAACCGCTGTGCGTCTTGAAAAAAGTTATACTAAGGAAGAGATCATCGCTATGTATCTCAATAAGTTTGAATTTATAAATGGCGCACATGGTATACAAGCGGCAGCACAAACATATTTTGGTGTCAACCAAAAAAATCTTTCTGTTCCTCAAGCTGCCTTACTGGTAGGCATGTTAAAAAATCCAAGTTTATACAACCCGCTGCGTTTTCCAGAAAATGCAACGGTTAGACGAAATGTTGTGCTTAATCAACTGGAGAAGTATTTTGAAGTAGAAAATAGTGCCGAGTTAGATTCTGTCAGGCAACAAACTGTAGACATGACAAAATTTAATCGGGCGGCACATGATGTTGGACCAGCGCCTTATTTCAGATCTGAATTGACAAAGTGGTTGAAGAATTTGTTTGATAGCGAGAATATTAAAAAAGGTGATGGTTCAGATTACAACATTTACACTGATGGATTAAAAATATATACGACCATTGATCTGCGATATCAAGTACATGCGGAAGCAGCCGTTGCTGAACATATGAAATGGTTGCAAGACAGATATTGGCAAGTGTGGCGAAACAGAAATCCTTGGACTTATGATGCAGATGCTGAACAAAGAAAAATCAGAAAACTGACATTAGACAGAAAGCTGAAAGAATCTGAGCGCTATCTTCAACTACATGATCGTTTTCTAGGACCCATTAAATTAGAAGCCCAAAAAAACTATAACGATATTCCATTAAATGAGAATGTCATAAAAGTGCTTATCGATATTTATAATAAAAAAATATCGTGGAATCATGCCATATCGTATGATATGCTGCCAGAAGGATTAGAAGACGACTATAAAAATTTATTGAAAGGCAAGACTGTTTTTAAAACCATCAAATCTCAATACGAAGCACTGCAAAAAGAATTTAAAGTTGTTTTTAATACTAAAATTCCGATGCAAGTTTTTGATTATTCAGAAGCTGGATTTAAGGAAGTAGAAATGTCGCCGTTGGATTCGGTAAAGTATCATAATCAACATTTACAAACCAGTTTGTTGGCTGTGCATCCGCGAACAGGTCACATCAAAGCATGGGTTGGTGGTTCAGGATTTAATTATTTTAAATATGATCACGTTAATTCCAAGCGACAGGTAGGTTCAACAATTAAACCTTTCGTTTATGCGACGGCCATCAGTTTGATGGGCATTTCTCCATGTCAAACATATGAGGATATTCAATACACCATTGCACCCGGAAGTGATAACTTTTTAGTAGATAAAGAATGGTCGCCTTCAAATGCGAATGGTGAGTTTACAGGAAATTTCTATAATTTATACCAAGGTCTATTTTACTCTAAAAATTCTATCACTGTTCGTCTTGTTAAAGAAATGGGCAACGTTGATGTGATCCGCGAATTGTTGGACAACGTTGGCATCAGTAAAACAGCTGAACTTCCCGATGGCAGATATGTTATTCCACGTGTGCCATCTATTTGTTTGGGGGCCATTGATTTGTCATTAAAAGAAATGGCGGGGGCTTATACAACTTTTGCCAATGATGGCATTTATACCGAACCTATTTTCATTTCAAGAATAGAAGACAAGTCAGGAAAGATCATTTACACTGGATTGCCAAAAAGCAGAAGAGCCATTAACTCGCTTTATAACGGCGTAATGGTGGATATGCTCAAAAATAACGTTCATGGTGGCTATGGCCTCGGCCTCGAATCTCAAGCAGGCGGTAAAACAGGAACGACCAATGACTATGCCGATGGATGGTTTATGTCAATTACGCCTGATTTGGTAACAGGTGTTTGGTCAGGTGGAGATGATAAGTGGATCCGATTTTTATCTTTGGATGATGGCCAAGGATTTGTGATGGCACGACCGATCGTTCAGAAGTTTTTAAAAGCTGTCGAAAATGACACGCTTATCAACTTTAATAAAGAAGCAGAATTTCCTTCACCTCCAAAAGGATTTTTAGAATTTATCGATTGTGATAAATTTAAACAGATGTCTGTTGAAGAGGAGCAAAATCTGTCAAAGTTAAATCAACGAGAAGATGAATTCTCGGAAGAATTCAGTGATGAACTTATAGAATTTGAAGATGAATTTGGTGAAGAGATAAAAGTAGATACGACGAAAGCAGAAACAAAGAAAGATACAATCGATCAAAATCGATAAACGGGTTTTGATCTTGCAAGCATAAAATTTTAAAAATAAAAACATAACCGTGGGACTATTAGAAGGCAAAACAGCATTAATCACTGGCGGATCTAGAGGAATTGGAAAAGCTATTGTTGAAAAATTTATTTCAGAAGGCGCTTCCGTTGCCTTTACTTACCGGTC
>JABDKX010000070.1 GCA_013001975.1 Saprospiraceae bacterium
CCTTCATCAATTGAATATTCAAAATCGGAATTAAATTCTAGATTTATAAGACCATCTGCTGAAGAACATGAAGATGGATCAAAAGCCTCTCCATTTAAAGTGTAGACATTTATTAATGGAATTGAAACATTTAAACCTTCGTGGCATTCCAAGTCTAAGGGTATAAATTCATTTTCGAAAGTCAATATATCAGTGTTAGAAATATTTACTTGTGGTTCTATCCATTGGCCTTCAACACCATTTGTTGAAATCGTAGGAAAGATAAATGAAGAATCATCCAAACAAAAATGATCTGGCAAATCGAATACTGGAGAGATGATGTTTGCAATATTAAAAGTAATTACTTTTGAATTTTTACAACTGTCTTGATTGATAGGTGTAAAAACAAATTCTGTTGTACTGTCGATTGCTTCTGGACTTACGATAGGAATAGACCAATTTCCTTCAATATTATTATCAGAAATGGTAGGAAGTGTAAATTCATTTTGTGATGCACAAAGATCCATAGGAAAGGAAAACTCAGGGTCACTATTTTCTATTACTTCCAATTCCCAATTATAAGGAAGGCTGCAAATTGAATCAACAACATTAAATGTCGAAAAAATGCTTGCACCCATTAATGTATCTGTATTTATAATTGGAATACTCCAATTTCCTTCAAGATTATTTAAACTTATTTGAGGAAAACTAAATTCACCATAGTTAGAGCATATAAATGTTGGAAGACTAAAGTTTGGATTGCTGGACTCTTCGATTGCAATATCTAAACTGACTTGTTGTAAACAATTATTTGAAGACTCTGCTGGTGTCCAAAAAGCGGATATTGAAGGGTTAGGTACTGTATCTAAGTCAAATCCATTTGGATACCAAAAACCAGATAATCCTTCGTTTGAGATGCTGTCAAATTCTAATAAATTATCATTTCGACAAACAGACAATGGAATATTAAATGTGGCTGCTTGTCCATTTAAAACAGTATATGAATGCTGATAATTTTGATAACAATCATTGACATCTTCACTTTCAAAAGTGATGGTTTGATTTGTAACAGGTGCAGATAAATCAATTTCACTAACAGACCAAGAACCAAATACATTTTCTAAAGAAGAAATGGGTAGGGTAAAATTATTGTCGCTCAAACAAAATGTGTCTGGTATTTCAAAAGTAAGTATTGATTCTTCAAATACTTCAACTTCTAACTCATAAGGGAAGGCACAAAATTCATCATCATAAGGAAAAAAAGTAAACGTAAAGACACCCACTCCTAGTTCAGATGGATTAACATCGTCTTCGTCCCATTCGCCTTCAACATCTTCATCTGATTCATCAGGTAAGGTATAGTCATTGTCATCAAGAACGCAAAACATGTTTCCTACTTCTTCAAAATTCAAGGACAATGCAGGTTCAATTGTTATAAAATATGTGTATTCTTGAATGCAATTCTCTTGTCCTGGGTCCAGAGTAAAAACATATTCTTGAGTTGTACCTACTAAGTCTTCAAAATCAAAATCGCCAGTCCAAGTTCCGTCATAAAAGTTAAGTGAAGAATTAGGGAAATCATTTTCTTCTGAAATTTCACATATAAAAATTTCGAATTCAGGCACCTCACTTGGCAACACTACAACTTCAATTTCTTTGGTTTTTATACAATTATCGTCTTCTACAATAACAGTGAGTATATATGATTCTCCATCAAAATTTTCATCGTATGGAAAAGTAAAAGTGGGGTCTACAATGTCAATATCGCTCAAGTAATTTGTTCCTCCTGGTGGATCAGATTCCCATTCAATTGTTACGCCACCTTCATCATTATCAATTTGAGCTATGATATCAAATTCTTCGCCTGGGCAAATCTCGTAAAACTCCTCTTCGACTATTAGTTGAAGCGGGCAGCAAGGTGTAACATCATCACAATCTGGAGAGTCAACTACTATGACATTGCTGCCAGAATTATTAATTGAGACTTCTATTTCTATTGAAGACTGTGAAGGTGTAAAACAAATTTCAATTAACTCCCAATCTTCTGCCCCATCAAATTCATATTCTTCACCGTCTATTGTAACGATTAATTCGCCAGGTTCGAAGACACCACAATTTGCCACCATGACTTCCTCCCAATATAAACCAAAACCATATTCTTGATCAGTATCCAAACCACTTATAGTAGTAATCATACCTTCTTGATATCCTGCTCCTTGACTCACAAACATCACCATATTCCCTCCTCCTGGTGACGCACCCGATAAATCCTCAATTGTGCATCCGCCTCCTGGCCAAGTGCCATCATCTGGTATGATATCTGGTGTTGTGCCACCAAACAAATCCCATCCATCTGGAACACAGCTTACACATTCAGGACCTTCCAATTCTGGATATTCTAAGCAATCTTGTGCTAGGAAGGCACATGGTGTAAATACGCCAATTATAAAAAAGGTGATGTATAGTAGTCTTCTTGGCAACACAATAAAGGGTGGTTGGTTTTAAGTAATTGTTGTTCAAGCATTTTAAAAATAGCAAAATATTTGTTGATTATCAATTACTTATGAGGATTTTGGTCTAAACTGTTATTAAGTGTTCTTGAAAAGGATATAAAATGCTTGAATTGATTTAAAATCTAAAAGATTAAAGAGATTGTATTATCACGCTTATATTTGGTATATGTATACTTTGAAGAAAATAATTATTTATCCTATCAAAAGTTTGGGTGGTATCCAATTACAAAAATCAAAGGCGAGTTCTAAAGGATTAGATTTGGATAGGAGATGGATGCTTGTTGATGAAAACGGAAAATTTCAAACACAAAGAGAAATATCTGAGTTAGCACTTTTTAAAACGGCATTAAGTGAAAATGCTGTTGTAGTTAGTTACAAAAACGATTCAATCGAAATTCCGACAAACCTCAATAACAAAATAGAAAGAGCTGTTAATGTCTTTGACCATGATTTCTTGGCAAATGAAGTCGATGAAGAATATAACCAATGGTTTTCAAAACACTTGAATAAGCATGTTCAATTGGTAAAAATGACGGATATTTCTAAACGGATTAAATCATTTACTAAACCACCTTTCGAATCCGTCGTAAGTATGGCAGATGGTTATCCTTTTTTAATATTGGGAACGTCAAGCATGGATAATTTAAATGAAAAACTAGAGGTTCAATTATCTGAAGATAGGTTTAGACCAAATCTTTATGTAGAAACTCAAACACCTCATGAAGAAGATGAATGGGATGAACTAAAAATTGGTGAGACTAAATTCCTCGTAATTAAACGATGCGCAAGATGCCAGGTGCCTACTATTAATCAAATGAACGCGACCAAAGGAGTGGAACCATTAAAAACATTATCAACATATCGAAGAATAGAAAATCAAATATTTTTTGGGGCAAACATGATTTTAAAAAAAGAAGGCATAATTCAAGTTGGAGATAAGGTCAAATTTTAAATAATAAAACAATATGAGAAGTCTGATATTTATAACTTTTAATTTATTCGCTATCTGTACTTTTGGGCAGGTACAATCTGGGTATTTCGATTTTGAATGGAATGAGAAACTAGGCTCCTTAGTTTTGGAGATTGAAAAAAGTAAAATTGGCGAAAGGTTTCTCTATGCTTCAGGGTTAACTTCAGGTATCGGGTCTAATGATATTGGACTTGATAGAGGACAATTGGGAAGTCAAAATGTTGTGAGCTTTTACCGATCAGGTGATAAGATTTTATTAATAGCCGACAACCTAGAATTTAGAGCTGAAAGTGACAATATTGAAGAAAAAAAATCTGTCGATGAAGCATTTGCGAAATCGGTAATTTGGGGTTTTAAAATTATAAATGAAGACGATTCTAAAATAAAAATTAAACTGAACGACTTTCTGTTGAGAGACGCTCATAATGTTGCCCAAACTTTAGCAAAAAAAGATCAGGGTAGCTATAAAGTTGATAAAAATTTATCTGGAATTTATAAAGAAGGACTGTTAAATTTTCCTAATAATTCTGAATTTGAGGCACTTATAACATTTAAGGGAGTAGCTAAAGGCAATCATATTAAAAGTGTTACACCAATGCCCAATCAAGTATCTGTCAGACAACACCATTCTTTTATCAAACTACCTGATGACAACTTTAAACCCAGAGTTTTTTCTCCTGAGTGTGGCTTTATAAAAATGAGTTATTATGATTATGCTACGCCAATAGAAAAACAACTTGAAAAAAAATTTATAATAAAACACAGACTTGAAAAACGTAATCCAAATGCCCAAAAAAGTGAGCCCATTGACCCCATAATATATTATCTTGATCGTGGTTGTCCAGAACCAGTAAAGTCAGCCTTACTAGATGGTGCGGCATGGTGGAATGAAGCCTTCGAGGCTGCCGGATTTATAAATGCATTTAGAGTTGAAGTCATGCCAGATGATATGCACCCTCTTGATGTAAGGTATAATGTAATTCAATGGGTTCATAGAAGCACAAGAGGTTGGTCCTATGGTGGATCTATAAAAGATCCAAGGACAGGAGAAATATTAAAAGGGCATGTTTCATTAGGATCTTTACGCGTTAGACAAGACTACTTAATTGCACAAGGAATCGTTTCTTCATTTAATGATAATTTTGAAGATCCAAGATTAATGGAATTAGCTTTAGCAAGATTGCGACAACTTTCCGCTCATGAAGTGGGACATACTATTGGTTTGACACATAATTTTGCTTCTTCCTATAATGATAGAGCTTCTGTTATGGATTACCCCCATCCATTGGTTCAATTGACGAAAGATGGAAATCTTGACTTCAGCATTTCATATGATGTCGGCATCGGAGAATGGGATAAAAGAGCCATTATTTATGGTTACAGTTCTGTGCCAAATAATATTTCTGAACAAGAATACTTGGATGAACTTATAGAAGAAAATCATAAAAACGGATTAAAATTTATAACCGATCAAGATGCACGACCTATAGGAGGACTACACCCATATGCTCACTTGTGGGATAATGGAAAGGATCCAGTGAGTGAATTGAACAGGATGGGGGAATTAAGAACTTTCGCTTTAAACAGAATGGGGACAAATTCAATTCCGGATGGAGTTCCATATTCTGAGATAGAAAAAGTATTGGTGCCTGTTTATTTGATGCACAGATATCAAATTGAAGCAGTTTCCAAAATAATAGGTGGAATTGATTTTTCTTATCAAGTGAAAGGTAGTGGTGAAAACCAACCGTATCAATGGGTAGATGAAGAGAAACAAAAAGAAGCACTAGGAGCTATTCTTAACACAATGTCTGTAAAGGCACTCCAGTTGCCTGAATCTTTAGTTGCATTGATCCCACCGCCAGCATATGGATATAGTAGAGATAGAGAGTCTTTCAAAGGTTATACAGGATCTTTACTTGACCCATTGGCTATTGCCGAAGCGTTAGCCAATCATTCAATGCAATTTTTAATGGATCCTCAAAGACTAAGTAGGATTTATTTAAATAGGAATGAGGATTGGAATCTCCATAATTATTTTGAGGTAATTAGGAATAGTATAGACAGGCAACTAAAAATTAATATTCAGTATGGCGTTATGTTAGAAAAGGTGTTTTTCTTTCAGTTGATAAAACTTGTAAATAATTCGAAAACAAACAAACAAGTTTCTGCTTCAGCTTTAGGACAATTAGCTGAATTTAAACTAAAGACTAACATTGAAGAACTTAGTGAATCAGATCGCATTATTTATGCTGATCACCGACTTTATCTTTCAAACTGGCTAGCAAATTATAAAAATGAAGGAAGCTCGCTAACTTTACCTACTATAATGCAAATGCCACCTGGTTCACCGATTGGATGTCACTAAAATAGTTACCCTAGAATTTCAAAGTGTTTAACAAAAGGTTGACTGTAAATTCGATTTCCAGTAGCTGCAGCAAATGCGTTTGCGACTGCACCACCAGCAGGAGGTAAAGTTGGTTCACCTAATCCAGTTGGGTCAATTGTACTTTCTACAAAGTGCACGTCAACCTGTGGTGCTTCAACCATTTTTATCATCCTATACTGATGAAAATTATTACTTGTTGAGGCGCCATTCTCAAATTTAAAATCGCTATACATAGCATGACCTATTCCATCAATAATACCGCCTTCAATTTGATTAAGTGCAGCAATTGGATTAATAACAATACCGCAGTCAACTGCGCAGGTAATTTTCTCAATAACTGGTGAATCATTTTTTATAGAGACATGACCAACTTCTGCGACATAAGTGTTGTGAGAGTAATATGCACAAAAACCTTTGAAGTTATTTTCTTCATTCTGACCCCAGTTAGCTTTCTCTGCAGCCAGTTTTATAACACCAATTAATCTTTCTGGATCGTAACTTAAATCTTCACCAGTAGGATCGTTTTTGGCACGTTCTAATAATTTAATTCTGAATTCTACAGGATCGATTTTCAAATGAGACGCTAATTCATCAAAGAATGCTTGCTCTGCATATGCCAAAAAGTTAGCATACGGAGCACGCCAGGCCCCGGTTGTAATATTCGTTTGTAATTTATGGCAATCGACCCGATAGTTTTCTATAGCGCCGCATGGAAAATTACTTGGCATTTGACCAAACATCTCACCATTAAAACAAGCCTCAACCAAATGATAGCCTATTACTTTTCCATCTTTTATCCCTGCTTTAAATTTATATTGTGAAGCGGGCCTATAGGTTCCAGCCAACATGTCATCTTCTCTAGTAAAAACTAATTGAACAGGTTTTTGACTTAATTTTGAAAGTTCAGCTGCTTCAGCTACATAATCGCCATAAAGACGTCTTCCAAATCCGCCACCCATCCGTGTTAACTCAATGTTGATATTTTCTTTATCCATTCCTAGTTGAGCGGACAAATTACTGAGTTGCCATTCTGGCGTTTGAATAGGACCTAAAATATATGCTTTATCACTTGTTACATCAGCATAACAATTCATAGGTTCCATACAGTTATGTGGTAAAAATGGAGCCGAGTATGACCGTTCGAAAACTTCATCTGAATCTTTGAATGCCTTGTCAATGTCTCCATCTTCACGTCTTGGCTTTTCAGCTTTTTTTTCAATATGACTGGATAATAAATCATTATGATATTCCGTATCTTCAGGCTTATCACCTTCATTCCATTGTGCAACAAGAGCCGCTTTTCCTTTCATTGCAGCCCATGTATTTTGGGCAAGCACACCAATTTTATCGCCAAATCGAATAACGTCTATAACACCGTTAATTGATTTTGCATTTTCATCGTTGTAATCTTTTAATGTGCTTCCAAATGCAGGTGGTCTTAATACATTGGCGTAAACCATCCCTTCTTTCTTTGTATCTAAACCAAATAAGGGTTGTCCTGAAATTATTTTTTTAAGATCAACGTTTCTTTTACTATGACCTATAATTTTAAAATCTTTTGGATCTTTCAATTTTGGAGATTCTGGAACTTCCAACTCAGAAGCTTCTTTTGCTAATTCTCCATAGCTTAATGTTTCTCCAGAAGGGTTCGTTATAATGCCATCTGCGGTTTTACATTCTTCAGGTGTAATACCCCATCTTTTAGCAGCAGCTTCAACTAACATATGTTTTGCAGTAGCCCCAGCTTTCCGCAGACTTTCCCATCCCTGTCGTATAGATTGGCTTCCGCCAGCAACTTGTCTTGTATACCATTCTGTATTTAGGCCAGCTTGTTCAACTACAACATCAAACCAATCGACATCTAACTCTTCAGCTACAATCATTGGCATGGATGTTTTAATGTTTTGACCAATTTCAGGATTTGGAGACATGATGGTTACAAGACCAGTCTCTCCAATTTTTAAAAATGAATTAAAATCAATCCATTCTTTAGGGATTGCCTTCATAACCTTCAAGGGTACATTCGAATCACCTTTGCATCCAATCCAATTAAAACCTATGATTAATCCACCGCCAGCAATGGCGCTGCCTTTAATAAAATTTCTTCTGTTTGTTTGTTTTAAATTAGCCATAATTACATGTTTTTAGCAGCCGTTTTTATAGCTTTTTTAATTCTTAAATAGGTTCCACACCTGCAAATATTACCATGCATGGCTTCATCAATATCTTCATCACTAGGCCGCTTATTTTCTTTTAACAAAGCCGCTGCACTCATAATTTGACCCGATTGGCAGTAACCACACTGAGGTACGTCATGTTCAACCCAAGCTTCTTGAAGAGGGTGGCTTGCGTTTTCAGACAAACCCTCAATGGTGACAATTTTTTGTCCACTTTCAACCGAAGAAATGGGCAACGAGCAAGATCGAATAGCATTTCCATCTAAATGAATTGTACAAGTACCACATTGAGCAATACCACAACCATATTTCGTTCCGACGAGATTAAGTTCGTCTCGAAGAACCCACAATATAGGTGTGTCAGCATCAGCGTTTACTGATTTTATTTGTCCATTAATATTAAGTTGATATGATGGCATAGATTAGAATTTTTCAATTTGAAAATATTGTAAACTAATATATAAAAAAATAGTGATATTGATTGGGTGATGATTTAACCAAAAAAAAAGTCTCAACACTATTGTGTTGAGACTTTTGAATTTATTTTTAAAAGTAAGCACTTACTTTATCAATTTAACATCGAATGCAATTGGCCCTTTAGGTCCGTTTCCAATTTCAAATGTAACATTGTCGTTTTCTGTAATTGGTTCATTCAGACTGTCTATATGAACAAAATAGCTTTGTCTCGTCTCTATATCATCAATAAAACCGTATCCTTTTTCTGTATTGAAAAACTTAACTTTTCCATTTCTGATCGGATCGATTTCACCAATATCTTCTTTTTTAGGGACACTTATATTTATATCCTCAAGCTTGATAACTTTCTTTTTCATAGGATCTGGCGGGGTAGGGACAAGATTTCCATTTTCGTCTAAGTACATGAATTCTATCTCAGTTTTACCTTCAGATTTCCGTTGTTCTCTTCTTTCTGCTTTGTCTTTTTTTCTTTTTTTCTTTTTCTTTTCGCGATCTTTTTTGTTAAAGCTTTCAGCCATATAAATTCTTGTTTTTTTTAAATAAAATTTTTCCAACTTTTTTTTAAAAGTCAGTCTACTAATCAAATGAATGATTAATTTTTTAGTGCATCAAAACTGATAAAGGATACTCAAACTTTCAATAAGGCGAGACTTTTGAATTACTGAGTGACATTAAAAGTTGTCAACGTACTTTTATAACGTTTAGAATGTTATAAAGATTCAAAGTTAACTAATTATCTATCAATAAAAAATGACTTGTTGTTGAATTATAAAATCATCTTTGTGGCATGTTAGGTGATCAAATCAATGCTAAAAGGCTATATACCCCCATCTTTATTCTACTTTGTTTAAGTCAAGTATTGTTTTCAGCAAGTTTTAATATGATAATACCGGAACTTCCTGAATATTTAAGATCGATTGGAGGAGAGGATTATATTGGAATGATAATCGCTCTTTTTACATTAACCGCAGGATTGTCACGACCATTCAGTGGTAAACTAACGGATACAATAGGTCGAATGCCTGTTCAAATTATTGGAACTTTAGTTTGTGTATTTGCCAGCTTGCTTTATCCATTTGCTTCTTCCGTCTTCGTATTTCTACTATTAAGGTTGTTTCATGGTTTTTCAACTGGCTTTAAACCAACAGGCACATCGGCTTACTTAGCTGATATAGTTCCAATAAACAGACGAGGTGAGGCCATGGGTATCCTTGGGATAAGCATGAATTTGGGGGCATCTGTTTCACCTCCTTTTGGAAGCTATATCGCCAATAATTTTGGATTAGACGCAATGTTTTATACGTCATCTGGCATTGCTTTAATCTCAGTTATTATCCTTTTAAATATGAAAGAGACTTTGGATAATAAGCAAAAGTTTAAATTAGAATTACTGAAATTAAATAGAACAGAAATTATTGATAAGTCAGCCATTCCTCCATCAATATTAGCATTTTTCGTTTATGGAGGGATTGGTGTATTGCTCACAATTTGCCCAGATCAATGTGATTATTATGGCTTATCAAACAAAGGAATATTTTTCACAAGTTTCACAGTCATGTCTATCTTATCAAGATTGGTTGCCGGCAAAGCTTCGGATAAATATGGAAGAACAAAAGTGCTCATTTGGTCAATATTCTTTTTAATCATTTCGCTTGTTTCATTTCATTTTGTCAACTCTGGAGCTTCCTTACTTATTGCAACAGGCGGATTAGGATTTGCAATGGGTTTATCATCGCCAGCTGTTTTTGCTTGGGCCATAGATAGGTGTGAAGATCAAAACAGAGGAAAAGCATTAGCAACAGTTTTTATAGCATTGGAAATAAGTATTGGGTTGGGCGCTGTGATGGCTGGCTGGATTTATGATAGTAATCCATTAAATTTTGGAAAGGTGTTTTTAATATTGGCTGCAATAACTTGTGTGGGATTGATTTACCTTATTTGGTTTAGGAGAAACGAAAGGACCTGACAGGTCCTATAACCTGACAGGTTATACAACCTGTCAGGTCCTCTAATCAGTAGGCAATAATTTTTGATTATGAAATTCTTGAAAATTATCTCTTCCTCCAAACAACTTTATTACTTTGTCTGTATCAATAATTGATTTTTCGTTTATCCATATCTCATTATAACTATTCCATTCATGAGACATAAAGTCATCTACAATTCCATGATGTCTTGCATTATGGTGTAAATAATAGATTTTAAGTTTGAATGCAAATTCTAAATCTATTTGTGACCTTTTAAATGGCCTATTAAAAAGGTTTCCTTTTCTGTTATTCTTTTTGTTAATTGACTTGGTATAGCAATTAAACATCCTTGAAAACTGATGAGAAACTAAACAATGTAGAGATTCTTGGTTAAAATCACTATCTAGAAATAACTTCATTATAGATGTTCTATTTTTAGGGTGAATTTTTATTAAAGAATTTCGAATTACTTTCTCATTTTTAATTTTAATACATAGATGAAAGTGATTATCTAGAATGGAATATGCAAAAACATCTAATACTATTTGGAGATATTGCTTCGTCAAACTTATAAAATAAAACTTGTCTTCATCGTCTGAAAATAGGTCTTCTTTATTGTTTGTTCTATTATAAACATGATAATATAACTCTGGTTTGAAAGTTGCTAATGTGTTGTTCAAAATAATATTTTTTATTAGAGGACCTGTCAGGTCCTCCAGTTTAAAATAAAAGATAATCCTAACCTGCCCAACCCTCTCGATCCAAACTTCTGTATTGTATCGCTTCTGCCAGATGCTCAACTTCAATTTGTTTACTATCGACTAAATCTGCGATTGTACGTGCAACTTTTAAAATACGATCATAAGCTCTTGCAGATAGTTGGAGTTTTTTCATAGCTGTTTTTAAGAGCGTTTTACCAGCTGAATTTATTTGACAAACATCTCTGATCATCCTACTTGTCATTTGAGCATTAGAGTGAACATTTGAAAATGTTTGATATCTCTTGGATTGAATTTGTCTGGCATTCACAACGCGACGCGCAATATCCTTACTGTTAATTGTAGCGGGTTGATATTTTGCTAATTCTTCGTAAGAAACAGGAGTGACTTCAACATGTAAATCTATGCGATCCAATAATGGACCAGAGATTTTATTCAAATATTTTTTAACAATACCTGGGCCACACATACAATCTTTTTCAGGATGATTGTAGTATCCACATGGACAAGGATTCATAGACGCGATCAACATAAAACTTGCTGGATAATCTACAGAAATTCTGGCACGAGAAATGGTTACTTTTCTTTGTTCCATAGGTTGCCTCATCACTTCCAATACTGAGCGTTTAAATTCTGGTAATTCATCTAAAAAAAGAACACCGTTATGAGATAAGGAAATTTCTCCAGGATTGGGATTTGAACCGCCACCGACTAAGGCAACATCACTTATAGTATGATGAGGAGACCTGAATGGTCTTGTTTTTACTAATGCTGATTTCTGATCTAATAACCCAGCTACAGAATGAATTTTAGTCGTTTCCAATGCTTCATTTAGATCTAATGGAGGAAGGATTGTAGGCAGACGTCTTGCAAGCATTGTTTTTCCAGCACCAGGTGGACCAATTAAAATAGCATTATGACTTCCAGCAGCAGCAATTTCCAATGCCCGCTTTATATTCTCTTGTCCTTTGACATCAGCAAAATCTACTTTGTACTTATCTTCATTTAAATCTAAATCAGATGTATCTGTTTTCAAATATAAATTTGATTTTCCATCACTTTCAATGACAGCAACAGCATCTTTTAAATTTTCAACACCATAGATGTTTAATCCTTCAACTATGGAAGCTTCTTTTGCATTTTGAAAAGGAAGAATTAAGCCTTTTACATTCTCGTTTCTTGCTTGTATGGCAATAGGGAGAGCACCCTTTATTGGCCTTAAATTTCCATCTAACGCCAGCTCTCCCATAATCATATATTCAGAAATAACTTGATCATCCAATTGTCCTGTTGCCGATAATATTGCTAGTGCGATAGGAAGATCATAAGAAGAGCCTTCTTTTCGAATGTTGGCAGGAGCTAAATTGACAATAGTCCTTAACCGCATAATTCTAAAGCCTATATTTTTAATAGCAGCTTCAATCCTTTGGAATCCCTCAGAAACAGCTTTGTCTGGAAGTCCTACGACATAAAACATTTGTTTTCCAGCAGCAACAGTTCCTCCTGTATTTACTTCAACAGCTATTGTTTGAGCTTCTACACCTTGCACTGCTGCAGCATTTGTTTTTACGAGCATGATTAATCATTGTACTCTTATATGAAAAACATGCTCTTAGGTAAACAAGATTTTTATTTTTTTTCAGTTTTATTCAGAACATTTTAAGAACCTGAACTTTATCTTTAAAAGGAAGTTTTGGTTTAGAAGATAGATTATAAACATTTATTGAAATACATTTGCACACAATTATGTTTTCTTCTAGCTGTAAAAATAGAAAATGATAAAAACAGATATATTAATTGTTGGGGCCGGACCATGTGGATTATTTGCTGTATTTGAAGCAGGCTTACTAAAATTAAGGTGCCATTTAGTGGATGCCTTACCTCAGGTAGGTGGACAGTTAAGTGAAATTTATCCTAAAAAACCGATTTACGATATTCCCGGTTTCCCATCGATTTTGGCAGGAGACTTAGTCGATAACTTAATGGAACAAATCAAACCATTTAAACCAACTTTTACATTGGGAGAAAGGCTTGAAACAATCGAACAAACTGGTGACAAAGAATATACTGCAACAACTAATAAAGGAACTCAGATTCAAGCACCTGTCATTGCTATTGCAGGTGGCTTAGGATGCTTTGAACCAAGAAAACCACCTATCGAAAACTTAGCTAACTTTGAAGATAAAGGGGTTGATTATATTGTTAAAGATCCTGAAAAATTTAGAGGGAAAAAATTACTCATTGCAGGAGGTGGAGATTCTGCCTTGGATTGGACGATCGAATTGGCAAGCGTTGCTAAAGATATAACGCTTATTCACAGACGCTCATCATTTCGAGGAGCGCTAGATAGCGTAGATAAAGTCATGGCATTGGCTAATGAAAAGAAAATTAATTTGATCACCGAAGCTCAAGCTGTTGGCGTAAATGGTAATGGGGTACTAAAAGAAGTCATTATTAAATCTAAATCTAATGGTGAATTTGCTTTGGAAGTAGACAACTTTATTCCTCTTTTTGGCTTATCACCAAAGTTGGGACCAATTGCAGATTGGGGTTTGTCTATTAATAGAAGCGCTATTGAAGTGAATACCGAAGATTACAGTACAAACAAAGAAGGGATATATGCAATTGGTGATATAAATACTTATCCTGGGAAACTTAAATTAATTCTATGTGGTTTCCATGAAGGAACCTTGATGGTACAATCCGCTTTTAAGTATATTTATCCAGACCAAAAATTAAGTTTTAAATATACTACAGTAACAGGTATAACAGGCGTAGAATAAGTTGGAAGATATAATAACAATAACAGTAAAAGACAGGGACGGAGAAATGCATAAGTTGGAAGCTCCTACCGACATGAGTTTTAATTTAATGGAAATTATAAAGGCACATGACTTACCTGTAGAGGGAACATGTGGCGGAATGGCTTTATGTGCTTCTTGTCATTGCTACGTTAAATCAAACCACGAATTATCAGAGCCTTCAGAAGATGAAGAAGATATGTTGGACCAAGCTTTCTTTGTAGAAGATAACAGCAGATTAAGCTGCCAAATAAAGATTACTGAAGAATTGGAAGGACTTGAAATTGAATTAGCACCTGTCAATGACTAAGTGAAAAGAAATAGAAAAGGCTACTTAACTTAAGTAGCCTTTTTAGTTTTTATTTGGCCATTGCCTTTTTTATCATTCCTATGATAGCCATAACAGCACCACCTCCAACACCACCACTGCCAACACTACTTAAAATGCTGGTGATATCAAGTCCAGTATCTGCCGCAGCAGCACCTAACTCTGGGTTAATCATGCCTAATACAGCACCACCTAATCCTCCACCTGCAATTCCAGCTACAGAATTCCAAAGTGTACCCATAGATGAATTTTTTAATAATGAACCAGCAAGATTTCCGCCTAAAGCACCACTCGCCAAACTAATAATTGTACCAATCATCGTTTTATTTTGTTAGTTAGTTAATATACGAACAGAACAAATATATAATTTAAATATTACAATATATAAATTTTGTATAATATCTGTATTTCGGTATATTATTAGATAGTCTTTAAATTTATTTAACAATACGATTATTTAATTTTACTTAGTTTTCAATTTTATTGATCCCAAACGTTTAAAATACCATGGAAAAGATTTCCTGTTTTATTTTATTTTTTACAAATCATATTCAACTAAATTGTTTGATTTGGTTGACTTGTATTATAACTTTTAGTTATTCTTCCCATGCTCAAAAGCTTTGTATCATTGATAATATTCATGGTCTTGAGAGTTCTAAAGATCCTAAATGTCATGCGACGGCTAATCGACTTGAAAATTTCATGTACGGAACACCTCTTGATGATGCAACAAGAGAGACAAAAGTTGAATTACAAAAAAAACTAATCTTATATATTTGGAACTTAGCAACTAAAAAAAGCAATGAATTAAAATCGGATACTATTACGGAAGATATTTTAGCAGAAATAATTAATCCTTTATGTGACTTTGGTTCATTAAAAACAGGTGATTTTTATTTTGTTCTTGGTGAGAATGTATTAACAATTGCAAAAAATGATCTGAGACAATACACTTCTGTTGCATATTCTTTGCGTGCAATGTTATCGGTAGAACAAGATTTTTTATTTAATCCAAATTGGAACCTTACGCCACTTTCTTACGAAGCCACCAGTAAGATTAAATTATTCGTTGATATGGCAACTTTGGCTTCTCTTAAATTATCAGATCAGTACGCCAGACAAGAAAATGCAAGATTTCTAACACCAAGTTATTTTAAAAGAGCTTGGGATTTGATATTTAAGAAAAGCCAGCAAAAAGAATTTATTAAAAGTCAGTACCCTAAAATAAACGCCACTTCAGAAGCGAAAAATGATTATACAACGATCAAGCAAATTATAAATCAAAAGATTGCTTCTTATAATAATTATAATGAAATCAGCCTTCCAATCTTATTAAGAAACATTCAAGTTTATTTTGCCAGACATCGTTGGCCAAGTGATACCGAAGCTTCAGATAAATTGAAAAGTTACCTTATAGAATCATTGGTATTTTTGTCGTCTGACATCATAAAAAGAGCAGATATTTATGCTGACGAAACCAGTGATTTATATATCAGAGCAAATCATTTAAACCAAGCAGCGAACGAGTATTTACCCATTTCAATAAATCAGTTTGAGGATGTCACCTACTTCCCTAAATTAGAAGAAAAATTAACGATTGAATCTTACGACTTAGATGCTTTTCGCGATAGTGGTTTGCATTGGAAAATTCTTGAATACGCGCTAACCAATTTAGATCCTCAAACCATTTCAGAATTAGACCCTTTTGCGGCTGAAATCCTTGTTGAAACCGTCGCTCAATGGGCGTTAATAGTTTTGAGGATAACAGGAAACTTTGCTATCCAAAATGGAAATGAAGTTATAAATGTGTCCGATATGGAAATGGCATTTCAATATATTCAGGACCTTATTTATAAACATGAAAAAGTAATTTCTGAGCAAACAAATGAAATTGATAAAATTGCATCTGTAAATTCTGAAGGCACAATCGATGAAAAAATATTTTATGATAAAACAGAAGAAATTGGTATTGATTTTTATCATAAGTCATCAGATTGGTTGAGCAGGTTAATCAGAAGTTATGTTGTGAAAGAAAATGAAATTGAAAAAGTTATAAGAATGGCAATACCGCCAGCTTTTGGCGGATCAGGAGTCGGTGCAGAAGATATTAACAATGATGGGTTTCCTGATTTGCTATTGACAGGAGGAATGGGAAACAAACTATATCTCAATGATAAAAATGGAGGCTTTAAGGAAATTACGGAAACTGCTGGTATTAATATTTGGTATGATGATATCAAATCGTATGCTGAAATACGTCAGTGCATTATTGTAGATTTTAATAATGATGGTTGGCAAGATTTGTTTTTTACTTTAGTCAATGATACACATCAGTTATTTAAAAATATTGATGGGCAACATTTTGATAACGTAACAGCGCAATCAAATTTTGGTGGAAAAGGAAAAGTTGGTGGTCCTGCAACTGCCTTAGATTTTGATAATGATGGTTTATTAGATATTTATATTGGCTATTTTGGAAATTACATCAATGGAGAATTACCTACGTTAGATAGAAATAACCAAAATGGATCTCGGAATGTCCTCTTCAGAAATAAAGGAGAATTTACATTTGAGGAAGTAAGCCACATCAGTGATAATGAAAGTGATAATGGTTGGACACAAGCTCTTGTTCATTTAGATATTAATCAAGATGGATACCAAGATCTGGTCATCGGAAACGACTTTGGTATTAATGCCTATTATATAAATAACCAGGATGGTACTTTTTCTAATAGGAGCAAAGATCTGAATACAAACAAACCATCATACACAATGAGTATTGGATCTGCAGATTTAAACAAAGATTTGTTGCCTGATTTATATATTTCAAATATTGTCGTAATGGAAAAAGACGAAAAATATGTATCTCCAACTGGAGAAACAAAGATGAATTTCGATCCTAAAAAGATGCAGAATATCAGGACTGTAGAAGCAAATGATTTGTTTATTTCAAATAAAACCAATAATGATTTGCCAAGTTTTAGTTTATCCCAAAATGTAGGAAGAGGGTATAGCTCAACAGGATGGTCGTGGGATGCTGATTTTTTTGACTTTGATAATGATGGTGATGATGATTTATACTGTCTAAATGGTATGAATGACTTCAGAGTATACGGCTCTGAAAACCCATTTTATAATAGTCCTGATGGCTCATCTTTGAACGTGATTTACGCTCAAAGTAATAAAGAAAAAAATGTGTTTTTTGTAAATGATGGAGGTATGTTAAAAGAACAATCTTCTATTATTGGAGGAGACTTGAACTCAAATTCACGAAGTGCAGCTTATTTTGATTTAGAAAATGATGGTGATCTTGATATTATTATTAACAACTATCATGACCAAGCTGTTTTTCTAAAAAATGAATCAAAAAGTGAAAATAATTGGATAGCAATTAAATTAATTGGTTCTCCAGATGATAATATAAATTTGGATGCAATAGGCACCTCATTAATCGTAACAGGATCAGAAGGATTTCAAAATTGGAGAGAAATTCACAGTACAACAGGTTACTTATCGGTACATCCGAAAGAGCAACATTTTGGCGTTGGAAAATTAAAAAATGTTGATTTGAAAATTAAATGGAGTAATGGCAAAGAAGAAACTTTTGAGAATCTAGATGTCAATAATCGGTATGAAATAGTATATGGAGGTAATCCAAAAATCAAATAATTAGGTTGTCCCTATTCTTTAGTATTTATAATATTTAGAGTAATAATCTAATCGACATATGATTTCAAAAGTTAAAGAAGCCCAAAACCAGTTAAATGATAGTTAAAAAAGGGATCATTTCTTTATTACATTTGTAGTATAATATAACTTACACACTCAAAATTTATAAAATACATATAAAATGAAGCTACTCTCAACTTTTGCAATTATTGGTCTTTTCTTCCTGGTAAGTTCATTCGAAGGAACATTGAGTACAATTCCATCAGTAGATGTTAAAACTTTAGACGGAGAAACAGTAAATATCAAAGAATATATATCTAAAGATAAGGTTACCGTCATTAGTTTTTGGGCAACATGGTGTAGCCCTTGTAAAAGAGAGTTAGATGCTATTATGGATATTTATCCTGATTGGCAAGAAGATTATGATGTTGAGTTGTTAGCAATTACAATAGATGATGCAAGATCTTTAGCTAAAGTACCCGCTTTGGTTGAAACGAAAGGCTGGGAATATACTGTTTTAGCTGATGTGAAAAGAGAGTTACAAAAAGCGCTAAACTTCCAAACTGTCCCTCAAACTTTTTTAATTGATAAAAATGGTCAAATTGTTTACACACATTCAGGTTATTCCCCAGGCGATGAATATGAACTTGAAGACGAAATAAAAAAATTGTCTGAATAAACAATTTCTATAATAAATATCAAAGAGGTCTAAAACAATTAGGCCTCTTTTTTTATTTATACACTTATTACGTCTTCATTAAATTGATGCATTACTAATGATTTTTTCTACTACTTTTGTCCCAAATTTTAAATAATGTCAAATACCTTCAATTCTCTTAAAGTTCTCGATAAAATAAATGAAACAATTGATAGTTGTTCATTTCTATTATCTATTCCTGAAGATCTGAAAGATGTTTATAATTTTACTTCTGGCCAATACATTACTGTTAGTGTAAATATTAATGGCGAAGAACAAAGGAGAGCCTATTCAATTTTCACATCTCCATCTGAAGACAAGTTTGGATTTACTGTCAAGAGAGTGGATGGCGGAAAAGTTTCAAACTTTCTAATTGATGAAGTATCGATAGGAGGTACACTTGACATCATGGCACCAGAAGGGAAATTTATTCTAGAGCCAAATGTTGATTTGAGTAGAGATCATTATTTTATCGCTGGTGGATCTGGGATTACGCCAATTATGTCTATGATTATTACTTTGTTGGAAGAAGAACCATTAAGTACAGCCTATCTTTTGTATGCAAATAGAAATGAGAACAATATCATTTTTGAAAAAGCTTTAAATTGGCTAACGGAAAAATATAAAGACCAATTAATTGTAACATATATATTATCTCAACCTAACAGAGAAAAAACTGGTGGCTTGAAAGGTCTTTTTTCTAAAGGAAAAACAACTTGGACAGGATTAACAGGTAGAATTAATAAGAAATGTTTAGCAAATTTTTTAAATGACAATCCTTCTAAATCTAAAAATGACTATTTCTACTTATGTGGTCCAGGAGGCTTAATTGAAACTGCTGAAGAATTTTTAAAATCAAAAGGAATAGATTCGTCGAAAATAAAACGAGAATATTTTAGTAACGCTCATGAACAAAAGTCAGGTACTCAAACTGAAATGTCAGGGGAGTGTACTGCAGATGTTCAATTGAATGGAGAAAAATTTCAAATCAATATCCCAGGAGATAAGACGGTGTTGGAAGCTTTACTTGATCAAGGTAAAGATGCTCCATATTCATGTACAAGCGGGGCTTGTTCAACGTGCATTGCTAAAGTGAGCAAAGGAAAAGTAGAAATGGATGCTTGTTTTGCATTAGATGACGACGAAATAGAAAAAGGATTTGTTCTTGCTTGCCAAGCACGTGTTAAAACACCAGAATTAGAAATTAACTTCGACGCCTAAGTTTTAGCCTGATTTTTGGTTTCTTAAAATTCTGTTGACTTCCATTGCAAAAGCGACACCCAATATTAAGTCTTGGTCTGCCTCGGCAGAAGCTGCAATACCATATCTGTTTTTTGCACTCATTGAACGTCTTGATATCTTTGCAACTTCTAAATCTCCCTCAGATAAAGTAAAGCTTTTCATAGTAAAATTTCCGCCTAAAAAATAGTGCTTGCCGTCTGCCGAATCAATATTAAAATTGTTTTTGAATGGACCTTTTGTTTTTTTTATTTCTGCATAGAGATAGCCATCTTTATATAGCTCAAATCTAGTTCTGATAAACGAAAAGACATGTTTCAATCTCATTACAGGCTCATCATTTTCATCATAGAAAACAAAGTTCTTTAGGAAAAAACTTTTATTCTTAATGGAATAAACCAAATAGTCCTCTTCTGTTATTTCATATGTCGGAAAAAAGAATCCTCTCTTTGATATGTTATATAAAATAAATTCCATTATTGATGACTATCTTATTTATATGTTATCCATTTCGCCAGTTCTTTAAATGAGATTTTTTTTCCATACATTAAAATACCTATTCTATAAATTCTTCCAGCTAGCCAAGCAAAGAACCAACATGCCAATATCAGAAATAATATAGATAAACCGATTTGCCACCAAGGCGGATCAAACGGAAGTCTTGCAGGCATAATTATAGGTGAAGTAAGTGGAAATAATGATCCAAAGATGGCCATTCCGCCATTCGGATTCGTTACAGCTCCTTGGAGCATGAAAATACCTAAAAACACAGGAATCATAATAGGAATCATCAATTGTTGACCTTCTCCCATATCGTCGCCTATTGCTGAACCAACAGCAGCAAATAAAGAAGAGTAAATCATATAACCACCAAAAAAGAAAATGACAAACATTGGAATAATTAACCACCATTTCATTTGCCCCAGCTCATTTGAAATATTTGTCCAATTAAATGCATCCAAATCTTGTACGGGAAGGGTGCCAGTTTGATTAGCTATTTCTTGCATTTGTGCTGGATCAATATTTGAACCCATAAAAGTTGACATCCCTATCATCATAGCCACAATCAATATTAACCAGATGCCTAATTGAGTGATGCCTACAGCGCCAACGCCAAATACTTTTCCTAACATCAAAGTTGTTGGTTTGACAGAAGAAATTATAACTTCTACAATTCTGTTTATTTTTTCTTCCATCACACTTCTCATGACCATACCACCATATATAAAGATGACCATATACATTATAAAACCCATCAATCCTCCTAAAAATGATCCAATCATTGTAGATAACTTTGTAGAAGTATTTAACTTTGAAGAACTATTTTCTCCTTTACTCCCATCTCCTTTGATCGCGCCATTTTCTAAATCAATATCCATTTTGAAGCTGTCATAAACATCTCTATCGATACCTGATTTTAAAACTTTATAATCCTTAAAAGCATAGCCAATTTTTCGTTCAACATTTTCAATAGTTGATATACCTAATTTTTCTTGACAGTAATATTGAACCTTATGTTTAGTTAGAGAAGAATCTACAAATGCAGGAATATGAATTAGCAAATCAAAACCATTGGTTTTATACTCATCTTTTAATTGAGAAATTTCTTTATCGCTGAATTCATAAGTATGTGTTTTGGATCCGATGTCTGCAGAACTAAAAATACCAGATTCATCTTTTACGAGGATTTTTTTATTTGCCTGACCACCTTTAGTTGTAAAGTAAATTGATGCAAACATTAAGAGACCAATAGCAAATGGCGTAAGTAGCGTCGCAATAATAAACGATTTCTTTTTTACTCTTACAAGATATTCTCTCTTTATAACAAGCCAAAGTTTGTTCATTGTTTTTTCTTTTAAGTTAGTTAGGGATTAATTAGCAGCTTCAACTTGCTTAATAAATATGTCATTCAGTGATGGTAGAATTTCGTTGAATGAAATAATATGACATCCTTGGTTTACAGCATGTTTTAATATGTCATTACCTTCTTCTCCATCTTGAAGTTGAATGACAACGCTGTGCTCAGATTTTTCTACAACTTTGAAGTTATCAAAGTTTGGCTCTGGACCTTCAAATTCTAACCTGTAAGTATTTTCTTTGAAATCTTGTTTGATTTGGGCAACAGTTCCTTCTAACATAACCTGACCGCCGTTGATTAACACAATATCTTCACATATTTCTTCTACTTGCTCCATTCTATGAGTAGAAAAAATGATACTCGTACCGTTTTCTTTCAGTTTTCGGATTTCCTCTTTAATCAAATTGGTGTTGATAGGATCTAAGCCGGTAAATGGTTCATCAAGTATAATCAGTTTTGGATCATGAACAACTGTTGCGACAAATTGTATTTTTTGTTGCATTCCTTTTGAAAGTTCTTCCACTTTTTTGTGCCACCATTCTGTGATTTCAAACTTTTTAAGCCAATAATCAATTTTTAATTTGGCATCCTTCGTACTTAATCCTTTTAACTGCGCAAGATATAAGAGTTGTTCTCCTACCTTCATTTTTTTGTATAACCCTCTTTCTTCTGGCATATATCCAATATATCTAGGATGATACCCATTAAGTAATTCACCATCTAAAAGGACTTCTCCTGAATCTGCACCTGTAATTGAGGTTATGATTCTAATTATAGAAGTTTTTCCAGCGCCGTTTGGACCTAGTAATCCAAAAATTCTTTGCTTTTCAACATCAAAGCTGACGTCATCAACAGCTTTATGATTGTGGTATTGTTTTACAACGTTTTTGAGTGATAGTATAGCCATAAAGATTTTAAAGTTTCGTTCTTTTACTTTTAAGATTGATAAAAATAGTTCATTAATTGTTGATTAACTTGTCAAATAGACCAGACATGATATTTATAATACATAATTAATAAATTCGTCGATGGCTTAAAGATTTGTTAAAAAGAAACAATAATAATCTTAAAGATGTAAAAAGAGAATCTTTTACCATGAATTATTGTATATATGTAAGTATGAATTCAATTTTTACCTTATAAGATATTTTATTAAAAATCGACACATCATGAAAAATTTACTGCTATTACTACTATTTTCTTTTTCAGTTGGAATTAATGCTCAAGTTTCTGTAAAGAAAATGTCATTGAGTTTGGGCGAACAAAACGCTTTTGTTATGGATCATATGGATGCCGAAAAAAGAACAGTTGAAAAAATTATGGAAGAAGCTTTTAAAGAGTATGGTAAAGTCAGATATAATAGAAAGGCTAAAGAGTACAATTGTATGGAATGTAATATTTCTCAAATCAGTACTTCTCCTTTAAGTGTTTACTTCAAAGTGGTAGAAGGGAAAGGTCAAGTAACAACCTATACATTTTTTGATGATGGGACGAAATTTATTTCAGATGAAGATAAAGGCGCAGATGCGATTGAAAAGTTTAACATGAATGTCTATTACGATGTTCAACGCTCAGTGATAAGCGAAGCGCTAAAAGATGAAGAAAAGCAGCTGAAGTCTTTTAATAAAGATCTGAAAAAGCTGGTAAAGAAAAACGAAGACCTTCACGAAGACATTGAAAAATACAAAGAGAAAATTGCTAAGGCTGAAAAAGAGATTGAAAAAAATCTTGGTGAGCAATCAGATAAAAAAATGGAGATTTCAAAGCAAGAAGATAAAATAAAGAAAACAACTGAAAAGTTGAATAACGTCGGAAGGTCTTAACCGACAAGTTAAAATGTATTTAATTTAAAATACCAACATCAGGAATTATTTCAATTATAATTCCTGATGTTTTTTCTTAACCTAACTTCCTCATTTATAGCAGTCATTTTAATTTTAAAATAAGTAATAAACATTGAAAGAACATTTTTCAACATTATATACTTATCTATTAACATTCAGAAATACTGTCCCAAAATGTTGCTTTACATTAAATTTTTATTTAATGTTAGATTTGTGCAAAATACTTGAGAATTAATGGCAAAAGGTAATTACAAAAAAGAGAAGAAAGATGATGACATGAGTCAACTGATGTATGGAAGAGTAATGCCGCAAGCTATTGATTTAGAAGAAGCTGTTCTTGGCGCAGCCATGTTAGATAAAGGAGCATTTTCTATCATCGTTGAAAAATTACGATCAGAAAGTTTTTACTTACCTGGGCATCAAGAAATATTTCAGGTAATGATGGAGCTCTTTGCAAATTCAAAGCCTATTGATATCCTTACGGTACATGAAGAGTTAAGAAGAAAAGGAAAACTAGAATCTTTGGGAGGAGTCAATTACTTAATGGACTTGACAAATAAAGTCGCTTCAGCAGCCAATATAGAATACCACGCACAAATCATAATTCAAAAATATATTCAAAGAGCTTTAATTGAAGTTTCAACTAGAACTATTAAAGATGCTTATGAAGATTCGAAAGATGTCTTGGAAATGTTAGATATCGCAGAACAAGGACTTTTTGAAATTACTGACAACAACTTAAATACAGGATATCAATCAGTAAGTGCAGTTGCAGCAAGGGTTGCTAAAAATATTGAAATATTATCTGAAAGAACAGACGGTTTGACCGGAGTAACAACTGGTTTCTCAGAGTTGGATAAAATGACAAATGGATGGCAATCATCTGATTTAATTATAATTGCAGCTCGTCCAGGTATGGGAAAAACGGCATTTACTTTATCTCTAGCAAATAATGCAGCGCATGCAGCTAAAGGTGTTGGTATCTTTTCATTGGAGATGTCTGATGATCAATTGGTACAAAGGCTTATTTCAATGGAGTCTATGATTCCTGCTTCTAAACTGAGAGAAGGAAGTTTAGATAAAGAAGAATTTAAAAGATTACATCAGTCGGTAGAAAAGTTATCAAGTATGCCGATTTATATTGATGATACACCGGCCATAAATATTTTTGAATTGCGTGCAAAATGTCGAAGGCTAAAACAAAATCATGATATTGGTTTAGTCGTTATCGATTACCTTCAACTCATGAGCGCAGGTGATAAAACTAAAAAAGGAAACAGGGAACAAGAAATTTCTTCGATTTCAAGAGCCTTAAAAGGAATGGCAAAGGAATTAAAAGTTCCAGTAATCGCGCTTTCACAATTAAGTAGAGCCGTAGAAACAAGAGGAGGAGATAAGAGACCACAACTTTCAGATTTGAGGGAATCAGGAGCCATCGAGCAAGATGCCGATATCGTAACTTTTATTTATCGACCTGATTATTACGCATTAGCTGATGGTGTTGACATGCCAGATAATATCGCAGAAATAATTATAGCAAAACATAGAAATGGTTCACTTGGAACTGTCAACTTAAGATTCTTAAAAGAGTATGTTAAATTTGTTGATGACGATTCTTCAGGTTTTAGAAATATGCCAGGTCAGGATAGTGGTGACATATTTGGTGATGGCGGCAATAGTTTCATAACAAGACCATCTAGAATGAATACCGATACTGATGATGTCTTTTTTGACGCCTAAACCTTAATTCTATGATGAGACTTAATAAATATATCGCACATGCAGGTGTCTGTTCCCGAAGAAAGGCTGGAGAACTCGTCAAAGATGGATATATAAAAGTTAATGGTGTAAAAAATACTAACCCAGCGACAGAAATAAACGAAGGTGATAAGGTCGAATATTTAGGAAAACTTTTAAAACCTATTAAGGAGAAAATTTATTTGTTGCTTAATAAACCTCGAAATGTTATTACCACGATGGATGACGAAAGAGGACGTAAAACAGTTTGGGATATCGTCAAAGAAAAAGTAGATCATAAAGTTTATCCAGTTGGCCGCCTAGATAGAAATACGACAGGATTACTTTTATTGACCAATGATGGTGAGATGAATCAAAAGCTATCTCATCCAAAAAGCATCGTCAAAAAAATATATCATATCGTTTTAGACAAAGCATTGTCTGAAGAACACATTAATCAGATTGCCAATGGCATCACGCTTGAAGATGGCTTTGTTAAAGTTGACCAAATCTCATATATCCAAGAAGAAGGACCAAATCATATCGGCGTAGAATTACACAGTGGCAGAAATAGAATTATTAGAAGAATTTTTGAAAGCTTGGGTTACGAAGTTGAAAAATTAGACCGTGTATATTTTGCAGGGTTAACAAAAAAAGATTTACCTAGGGGATGGTCTCGCAAATTATCTGAGAAAGAAATTATAATGCTCAAACATTTTTCCTAAGTTTTTTACGCTAATATTCTCGAAAAAAGACATTTTCTAAGCGATTAACTCTCTCATAACACATAATTTGAGGGCATTCTCATCATTTTAATGCAGCATCATATATATTTGCGTCTTTTAATATTATGGAAGATTGGGAAATTGATTTTCACTGGTTAAAGGTTAGACATAAACTCAAAGAAGTTATGAATGTCGATCTGTTGCCCGATATGAAATCAATATTATTTTTAATTGGTGTTCAGGAATACGGACGAGCGCGAAAAGATTTTTCTAAAGAAGAAAAACAAGACCTTATGCATGTGGCTGCTTGTGCTCTTCTAGAAAAAGAAGGCTACTATGTTTTCACAGGACGAGATGAAGATGGATGGCCACATTGGGACATCGGAATTCCTTTTAAAATTAAAGGCGTTGAAGAACAGGAAAAAATATTAAAAAGAAACATCATTGAATATTTTAAAAAATTAGATCAAGTCATTAATAATTAATAAAAAGTACATTATGATTAATAAATTATTATTCTGTTTTCTTGCACTTTCCATTATGTCATGTGCGCCTAAACAAGAATTAATACTCATAGAAACAGACTTTGGGGACATGAAGATTTCTCTATATGATTCTACACCATTGCATAGGGACAATATTAAGAAACTTGTCAAAGAAGGTTTTTACGATGATTTACTTTTCCATAGAGTTATGCGAGGATTTATGATCCAAGGTGGAGATCCTAATTCTAGAGGTGCCGCTCCAGGAGCAAGATTGGGAAGTGGTGGACCTGGATATCAAACGCCTGCAGAAATTGGGGCCTATCATTTTAAAGGCGCTTTATCGGCGGCAAGAACACCAGATTCTGTTAACCCAGAAAAGAAATCATCAGGTTCACAGTTTTATATTGTGCAGGGCCAACCTGTGAGTGAGACGACATTGCAAAGATACGCGGCACAAAAAAACATTACCTATTCTCCAGAAGATATTGAGAGATATAAAGCAAATGGAGGAAGACCAGATCTTGATAATGAGTATACTGTTTTTGGAGAAGTCATTGAAGGAATGGAAGTTATTGACAAAATTGCTGCTGTTCAAGTAGATCCAGCAAACAGACCTCTTAAAGATGTTTCAATGAAATTAAGTATCGTTAAAAAGTAACATTGAAGCAAATACTTTATTTTTTTACGATTGGATTATTGGCAACAGCTTGTTCAAAACCTGTTGCCAATTTTTTGATAGAAGAAGATAAAGTTCCAATAGCCGAATCCGTTTCGTTTGTTAATTCATCTCAAGGTGCTGAAACATTCGTATGGTCCATCAATGGCGATGTTCAAAGCAATGAAAAAGATTTCAAAAATACATTTTATGAATCTGGAAGGCATACCATTGGACTTAAAGCCATAAAAGGATCTGATATTTCAGAAAAAACATCAGATGTATTTATTACAGCACCTCAAGAGTGTAAAGTTTTTATCAAAACAAACTTCGGAAACCTTATCTTAGGTTTGTACGAAGAAACACCTATCCATTTAAATAACTTTGTTGATCTTGTCGAAAATGGTTTTTACGACGGCATAAAATTTCATCGAATAATGGATGGATTTATGATACAAGGAGGTGATGTTAAAACAAGAGATAAAAGTTTTAATGGAACATATCAGAGTGAAATCCATGCTGAGATAAATAGTCACGCTTATCATGTAAGAGGTGCTTTAGCAGCAGCAAGAATGCCTGATGAAATTAATCCTGATAAAAAATCTTCGGGCACACAGTTTTATATTGTTGATGGACGAAATATTGATATTGATAATCTTAGGGATACAGAATCGAGTAAATTAATTGATTATTCTGAAGAACAGATTGCTCAATATTTAGAAAATGGGGGAGCCCCGCAACTAGATGGGGAATATACAGTATTCGGATATTTAATTGAAGGGTATGATGTGTTAGATAAAATCTCTGGAGTTGAGACAGACGAAAAGAACAAGCCATTGGAAGAAGTAATTATTTTAGAAGCAAAGATGTTATATTAAAATGGATGAACTATTAGGAATTGATGTAGGAGCTACTGGTATTAAAGGGGGAATTGTAGATCTTGAAAAAGGAGAACTTATTTCTGAAAGATTTAAATTACCCACACCAAAATCTGGAAAACCAAAAGATATTATTAAAGTCATACGAGAAATATTACTTCATTTCGATTGGTTAAAAAAGCCAGTAGGTTTAGGTTTTCCTGCTATTATAAAGGGAGGAAAATCTTTATCTGCGAGTAATATTGATGATAGTTGGATTGGATTTCCAATTGTAAAGGAAATCCAAAATAAAACACAAGGCCCCATAGTTGTAATAAATGATGCTGACGCCGCAGGAATTGCAGAATTGTACTTTGGAAATGGTAAAAATGTAAAAGGAACCAGTATACTTTTGACTTTAGGAACAGGTATCGGATCAGCCATTTTTTATGATGGTGTGTTATTACCGAATACAGAAATGGGTCATTTAAAGTATAAGGGATCTATTGCGGAAGATCATGCATCAAATAGTGCAAGAAAAAGAAATGATTTGTCTTGGGAAGAATTTGGTAAAGAATTAAATGATTTTTTAAATCATGTTGATTTTATATTTAATCCTAACCTCATTATGATCGGTGGCGGAATAAGTAAAAAATTCGAAGAATATTCGTCTTGCTTTTCTAAAAAGCTAGATGTGGTGCCAGCTAAGAAGTATAATAATGCAGGAATTATTGGCGCTGCAATGGCTTACAAAATATACGGTAAGAAAAAGAAGAAGAAATAAAAAAGAAGCTGAACTCAAAGAGTTCAACTTCTAATTTAAGATTGAGTAATGCAATTATTTTGAAGTATAAAATATATTAGTGCTCGCCTCTATAGTAAGAAATCATAGATTGTAATTCCTTATTAAGAGCCAATTCTGGTTCGATATCAAAAATAATGGTGTGTTGATCAAATTCTTCTTTTAGACCTTCTTCAAAAGAGCTGTAAGCTTCTTTTTGATCACCATTTAAAAATTGAGCTACACCTCTACAAAATATCAAATCAGCACCAAAAGTATAATCGTCAGAATCTTGAAAAACCTCTAGTGCTTTGTCTTTCTTTCCTAACTTAATAAGAAAAGAAATATAGTCTCTCCAATACATACTTTGTTCTGGTCCCATTTGAACCGCTTCACCATAATAATGCTCTGCTTTATCATAAGCACCTACTGCAGCGTTAGCTTTTGCTAAAGAGAAAAAGTAGTCTTCGCAATTGTCTTCTAAAGCTATGGCTTTGTGGTAAGCGTTAATAGCTTTATTCCAATTTTCAGCCTGAGCATAGCATAGACCAAGTTTATAATAAACTTCATCATTGTATGGATCTAGTTTCAATAATTTATTGAGTAAGATTCTTGCTTTGCTGAGATTGCCTAGTTGGTACTCGCATTCAGCCATGTTGATAAGTACCTCTTCGTTGATACCAAAAATCTCTAAATAGCTCTGGTATATTTTTAATGCACGCTGATACTTTTTTTCTTGGATGCATATATCCGCACAATCTAGATACCCATTTTCGAAATTCTCTTCAGTGATAAATGAATATTCAAGTGAATCGATTGCTTTAAGATATTCTCCTAAGCAAGATTGGGCATGACCAAGATTGTACCAGGCTAAATAATTAAAAGGTTGTTCGTTAATTACCATATTATGAAATTCAACACTGGCTTCATAATTCTTTGATAATTGAACAGCAAATCCTATTCGTTCAAAAGCTTCTTCATTTTGCATATCGCAAATGATAGACTTCGTTAAGTTTTCGTACATGCCTTCGTAGTCTTGCAAAACCTCATTGATGTAAGACTCACTTAAGTATACATCTGAAAGGTCAGCAGGGGAGACATATCTTTTCATATCAACAAGAATATTTTTAGCATTATCGACTTCACCTTTAAATGCTAATATTCTAATTTTTAACAACAGAATATCGTGTTCATACGGTGAAATTGTTTCTGCTTTATTAAGCAGAATTAATGCTTCTTCTTGAAGATTAGTTTGAAAAAGAAGTCTTGCTTTAATTATGTAAAAATCGGGTCTAAAACTGTATTGGGATAGTGCTATGTCAGCAACTTCTATGGCTTTGTCGTATTGAAGTTCCTCTTCATAGAATCTGATTATCTCTAAAAAAGTCTTTTCATCAAGAATGATATTTTGACCTTTTTCAAAGTTGGTTTCGAAATCAGATACGAGGTTCAAAAACGTCACATCGCGCTTGGTTTTGTTCTCCATTAAGCTCTATTCTTTCTAAGATTATAATTCATGGTAAATATAACCAAAATCACATCTTTCAAGCATGTGGCGAAACTTTTTTTTTCCACATCAAATTGCAATTTATGATAATACATAATCAACACGTTAACAGAAAAATATATACATATAGTGGTTTGTTTTAAAGCTTATTTACTTCATTATCATATTCAAATGTATCGACATCTTTTATCTTTCAAGGTTAATTTTATGACTATTTACTACTTTAAGTTTATGTCACGCATAAAAAAAAGTTGTTATATGGATAACAACTTTTTTATTTTTTATGATTTTCTGAAGCAGATTGCTCCAAATATTTTTCTACTTTCCTTCCTTAGATTTCATTTTTTCCTTATCAGGTCTGTCACTTTTATCATATCTTTTTCTACGCTTTAAACCTTCCAGCATTTCTCTTTTAAAGCGTCTGTCGATATTAAAAAAACGAAAAGTTTTTTCAGGACCCACTGCATTTGAAAATTTATCAACATAAGATTTTTTTATAGTTAGTCTTTGTGATTCATCATTTATCAAGTTGACTAAAGCTTGACTATAATCTTTGTTTTCTTCAGAATGTTGGTGTGAAGATCTGATTGATTTCATCTCATCATGGAAAGCATTATATAGTGGCCAGAATGTTTGTGCTTCTTCAGGTGTTAATTCTAACTCGTCAGAAATAAAAGCGATCTTTTTAGCTTCCATTTTTTGCCTGACCTTATCTCTTTTTTCTTCTCCTTTATTACTACTGTTGTCTTGCGCAAAAATGCAAACACTCAATAGTAAAAGAAATAATGTTGTTGTTATCTTATTCATTAATTTAATTTTTTAATAATCAATAGTGGCAAAATCATTTATATTCAAATCGTCAAGTATACTTTCTATATATATGTCTAATTCTTCGTCGCTAACGTTAGCTAATTCTATATCGAAATCTGGTTCGTAATTTTCAGAAATTTCTAATAAGATATCTGAATCTATGTCCTCATCGTTGCCAATGTAATAATCCAGTATTTCGTTCTCAGCAAGACTGGTTTCAGGTAATGTTGAATTGGTCACGTGCCAAAACGCAGTCACCAAAACCAAGAGCATTGCGGCAATGCTTGCAACTTTAAAATAAAGCACCCTTGTAGGTCTGGCTTTGAATGATTTTATTTTTAATAAGTTATCTTCAAAGTAATTGTTTGGTGTCAAATAACTATTCTTGCCTATCAAATTATATAAAATTGGTGCGTTCGATCCTAGCTCATCTTCAAGAGATAAGACTTCATTTAAAATCTTAGATTTTAAATTTTTAAAATAATCTGTAGGCATCAAATCTTTAGACATAACTTACATTTTCTTTTAAATAGGTTTCAACTTTTTTCATAGCATGATGAAATGATGCTTTTAACGAACCGACAGTAACATTTAAAATTTCCGAAATATCGTTGTAGCTTAAATCATCATAATATCTCATTATAAAAACTTGCTTTTGTTTTGCTGGTAATTGCTCAATTCCTTTTGCCAATAACAATTGCGCTTTATCTCCATCAAAATACTCATCTGATTTTAATTTGTTTTCAAATTCATTCAAAGCATCATTCATGTTTTGATGAATATGCTTTTTGTTTTTATTCAAGTAGTTTATTGTTTCGTTTGTGGCAATCCGATACATCCATGTGTAAAGCTTAGATTGAGATTTAAAACCTTTAATACTTTTAAAAACTTTCAAAAACGTATTTTGAATCACATCATCTGCATCTTCATGAAAATGAACCATCTTTCGAATATGCCAATACAATCGTTCTTGATACTTGTTGACTAAGTATTCAAAGCCCTTATCAAACAATTTATCATTTGATAACATTTCAAGTATTTCTGAATCTTTTATATTTGGCAATTTATTCAAAGATTTAACTCTAAGACTATCAATTATTATAAAGGTTTAATGATTGATAAAGATAATTGAACTTTATGATGTCAAAAATAGCCCAATTCATTTTAAAGATATTAGGATGGAAGATAGTTGGAGAATTTCCTCATCACGTAAAGAAAAAGCTGCTTATTGCGGCACCACATACTTCAAATTGGGACTTTCCATTGGGTATTTTGGTTCGAACTGCAATTAAAGCAAATGTAAAATATGTTGGGAAACCCTCACTTTTTAAGCCTCCACTTTCTTGGGTAATGTATCCCTTGGGTGGTATGCCAGTCGTCATAAAGGAAGGACAAAGCTTTGTTGAGAATGTTGTTGATATGTACAAAAGTGCAGATGAGATGACTATTTTGATAGCTCCTGAAGGGCAAAGGAAAAAAACTGAGAAATTCAAAACTGGATTTTATTATATAGCTAATGGTGCAAAAGTGCCGATCTTGCCTGTTATATTGGATTTCGCAAAGAAAGAATTTAGATTTTTAGATATGATTGAAACTCATGACAATCCAAAAGAAGAAATTCCTCAAATTGAAAATTTATTTAAAGGAGTTGTTGGCTACAGAACTAAGGACAGCTTTTAGTAAAAAAAGACCAGTTATTCACTGGCCTTTATTGATCAGCATTTTAAAACACATTTGTTACTTATCATTTTACAGACAAGAATAAATAAAGCTTTAAAATTCTGAATACTTTAAAAAATAAAGCGGGTAAGTATTCTTTAGGGTTAATACAAATATATTATAGATTGTTCGAAAATAATACTAATATCAAACCAATATTATAAACGACATAATTTGTTATTTATTCTTCTTCTTGTGCAGAAAGCAGTCCTTTATTATTCAAAATATTGAACCACTTGATAACCTTTTTCATATCCTTTAATGAAACGCGATCTTCATCATAATCCGGGAGAATACTTTCAAAGTATTCTTCAATATTTATAGTTTCTGATTTTACGTCGACAGGAGGATTATCACCAACTTGCTTTAACATAGTTTCAAATACATCCTGTAATGGCTTTGTATCTGTTAATGTATAAATAGCTACAGTGCCAAGAGGAGTAAACTGGTGCTTACGTACTGAGTAGAATTTAGATTTTCCACTTTCTAAATGCTCTAATACCAAACCATTATTTCTACTTGCTACAAGATTAAAAAGACCTTGTTCACCACTTACCGATATAATTGATTCTAAATTCATTTTTTATTTAATTGAATGCAAAATAAATCATATTAAATGATATAAACCATGCTTGTTATTCTTTTTTCATAATCTTAGCTTGTTGATCGATACTTTCATCATGGACGCTGCTTATATATTTAATTATAAAAGCATCACTTAAACCACTTTTACTGGCTTGTTCCTTTGATTTTTCGATTATTTCATTCCATCTTTTATCTTGATAAATGGTCATGTTATTATCTTTTTTGTACTGACCAATCTCTCTTACGATTGTCATTCTATTTGACAATGCATTTAATATTTCTTCGTCAATATGATCGATCGTTTCACGCAATTGTTCCAGTTTGCTTTGAAGTCTTGGGTTATCTTCAAAATCGTGACGCAACTTCATTTCTGTAATCATTTTTCCGAAAACTTCGGGGGTAATTTGTTGTTTGGCATCACTCCAAGCATTGTCAGGGTCAATGTGGGATTCGATCATCAATCCATCAAAATCTAAGTCCATTGCTTTTTGGCCGACGTCTTGAAGTATATCTCTACGTCCACAGATATGACTAGGGTCACAAATCATTGGTAAGTCAGGATTTAATCTCATAAACTCAATAGCGATTTGCCATTGTGGTCGGTTTCGATAATACTTTTCTCCCAAGTTTGAAAACCCTCTATGAATAGCACCAACTTCTTTGACACCTGCTTTTTTAATTCGTTCAATACTTCCATTCCATAATGCCAAATCAGGGTTAATTGGATTTTTAATAAGTACAGGAATATCGACGCCCTTTAATGCATCTGCTATTTCTTGTACAGCGAATGGATTGACAGTTGTCCTGGCTCCAATCCAGAGAATATCGACATTAAATTCTAGGCATAATTCTACATGGGATGCTTTCGCCACTTCAACAGTAACAGGGAAACCCGTTTGCTCTTTTACTTTTTGAAGCCACGGCAATCCTTTTGTTCCAACGCCTTCAAAAGATCCTGGGCTGGTTCTGGGTTTCCAAATTCCAGCTCTAAAAATATCCGATTTTCCTGTTTTCTTTAATCTGACGGCTGTTTCTAATACCTGTTCCTCTGTTTCTGCACTACAAGGACCAGCAATTACAATAGGTCTTTTGTCTTTGGTCAACCATGACGCATTCCTATTGTATGTGTTTACATTTTCTTCCATTGTTCTATCTTATTTCTTGTTTAGTTTAATTCCTTTTAAAACACGTTCAATTTGATTAGCTTCTTCTATTGAAGCATGCATACCTTGTGTGTCAATTTTATCTACCAATTGTTTAAATGCTTTCATTTTTACGATATAAACATCCAATGCTTCTGATAGATATTTTGCATTTTTTTCAAAAATGGCTGTCCAAGTAATGGGGTTACATTTTGCCAATCGGGCGGTTGATGCAAACCCAGTACTCGCCATATTGAAAATTTGTTTTTCATCTTTTTCAATATCTAAAACGGTTTGACTGAGCGCAAAAGAGGTGACATGCGATAAATGCGAAACATAAGCCATATGTTTATCATGTTCTTCGGAACTTAGAAAATAACTATTCATCCCTAAGAATTCAAAGATCTTGAGTGTCGTTTCTATCGCATCATCATCACTTAATGCTTTCTCACAAATAATATTCTTTTTACCATCAAACAAACCAAGGATTGCAGCTTGGGGTCCAGAAAATTCTGTTCCAGCAAGAGGATGGGCCGCAACAAACCTGCTCCTGTTTTTGTGTGATTTGATAGAAGCGCAAATTTCTTTTTTTGTAGACCCAACATCAAAGACAACTTGATGGCTTTTGATATTATTTAGGACATTAAGAAGAACATTTTCAATGGCATTGACAGGAACGGCTAATATAAAAACCTGACATTTTTCTATAGCTTCTTCTAAAGTTAAAATAGAATTGACAAGCTTTAAATCAATCGCTTGCCTAGCATGATCTGGATTTTTTTCTATACCATAGACCTCAACAGTACCTAATGAGCGAGTGCTTAATTCCTTAGCAATAGAACCGCCTATTAACCCTAGGCCAAAAACAGCAATTTTCATTTAATTTATTTATAAAAAAAAGCCCGAAACAAAATTCCGGACTCTTTAAAGTTTATATCACCACATACAAATCAGAGTCCATTCTTAAGATAGAAATAACTCCAAGTATAATATGTTGTAAAAGTTTTATTCATAATTCTTCCCAAACATAGATTGATTATTTATAAAACACAAGTATTGGAATAAATAAAATAAAAAAGGGAGAACTTATGTCCTCCCTAATATTTTTAAAATATAAATATTTTATTTTTTCAAAGCATCGCGAATTTCAGTTAATAACTCTTCTTGAGTAGGACCTGCTGGTGCAGCTTCTGCTTCTGGTGCTTTCGATTTATTATAAGCTTTAACTATCATGAACAATACAAAACCTACAATAATTAAATTGATAATTGTATTAACCCAAGCACCCCATCTGATCGCATTTTCAGGTGTAACTGTACCATCTGCTGCAGTTGATTCAGGTGTTAGAATTACTTTTAAATTAGCAAAATCCATTCCACCGGCAAAGTGGCCAACAGCAGGCATAATGACATCATTTACAAAGCCATTTACAACCATTCCAACGGCTCCAGCCAAAATAACGGCAACAGCAAAGTCAATGACATTACCAGTCATTATAAAATTCTTAAAATCTTTCCACATGTTAATTAATTTAGTTTAGTTAATAAAAATTCAAGTCTAGGATTTGGAAATTAGGGCCAGCAAGGTCAAATTTAGTTAAATATTATGATTATCTAAATATATGTTGCCGTATTCAAGCCTTTTCAAACTGAATTTTTCCAAAAGAGATGTTTAATTTGCACTCTTAAAGAAAATTTGAAACGTATGTATAACAAGTCTTTACAAAAAACATTATTTGATCTATCTAAGGAATTTCTTCAAAAAGATATGTCGAATAATGAATATCAAGATTTAGTCAACGTTTTAAATTTTCATGAATGGAAGTACTATGTTGATAATGATCCATTGATTTCTGACAAAGAGTATGATACATTATATGAGAAACTGGTAGCGTTAGAAAATCAAAATGAGGTTGCTGTTTTACCAAATTCCCCTTCACAACGTGTTTCATCTGATCTTTCATCACAGTTTGAAACGGTAACGCATTGGAACCCAATGTTGTCTCTTGCTAATTCTTATAACTTAGAAGACTTGGGCGAGTTCGACAAACAAATCCGCAAGTTAACCAACTTAGAAGATAAAAAGATTGCTTACTTCGTAGAACCTAAATTAGATGGGGGTAGTGTCTCGTTGGTTTATGAAAATGACATCTTAGTGCGTTCTGCAACAAGAGGCAATGGAAATGAAGGCGAAAATATAACCGCTAACGCAAAGGCAATATCTTCTGTTCCATTGTCAGCAAAGTTTTCAGACCACGGTATTTTTAGAGCTGAGTTAAGAGGAGAAGCGGTCATTGAAAAATCATTTTTTACAAGAAAAAACAAAGAAAGAGAAAAAGAAGGCTTAGTTGTTTTTGCTAATCCTAGAAACGCAGCAACGGGTGGATTGAGAATGAAAAACCCAAATGACACAAAAGAAAGAGGATTAGATCTTTTCGTTTTTCAATTAGCTTATGCTGTAGATAAAAATGGAGAAGATGTTTTGTCCTCTCTTGAAAGTCATTCTAATGCAATGATTATATTGGAGTCGCTGGGTTTTAAAATTCCCAAAAAAGAAAATCAACTAACCGATACGATTGAAGCTGCATTCGAATTATGCAAAGATTGGGAGATAAACAGAGAAAATTATAACTATGAAATTGATGGTGCAGTAGTCAAAGTCAACGATTTTGATTTGCAAAAAAAATGTGGTTCAACACAGCACCACCCCAGATGGGCAATCGCCTTTAAGTTTAAAGCAAAACAAGCGACAACAACGCTCTCTGACATTGAATATCAAGTGGGCAAAACAGGAGCTATAACACCTGTTGCAAAGGTTGATCCTGTACATCTGGCCGGTGTAACCGTTTCTTCTATATCATTGCATAATGAAGAATTTATAATGCAAAAAGATCTTCGTTTGGGTGATAAGGTGTTAATTGAAAGGGCAGGGGATGTCATTCCATATATTGTTAAATCCTTCCCTGAACTAAGAGATGGCAGTCAAAAGAAAATTGATTTTCCTAAACATTGCCCTTCATGTAATACGACTTTGGAAAAATCAGATGACCAAGCAGCATGGCGTTGCCAAAATTTACAATGCGACGCTCAAAATCTTCAAAGAATAATATATCATGTCTCAAAAGAAGCGATGAACATTGATGGCTTTGGCAAATCATATGTGGAGAAGTTTTTTGACCTTGGTTGGATTAAAGATATAAGTGATGTTTATAATTTGGATTATGAAAAAATTGGAGAACTAGAAGGTTTTGGTCAGAAGTCAGTGGATAATCTTAAATCTGCGATTGAAAAAGCAAAAGGGAATCCATTAAATAAACTCTTGAATAGCTTAAGCATACACCATTTAGGAAAAAAAGCAAGTAAATTAATCGCCCAACAAATCAATTCTGTTTTTGACCTTGTCGAATGGACAGAAGAAAATTTTACTGAAATCAAAGATATTGGTCCTGTGGTTGCAGAAAATGTGATGTGGTATTTTAACCAAGAGTCCAACATTGACATGCTGAATAGATTAAACGAATATGGTGTCAATGTCTTACAATTGGAAGCAGACAAACCTAAAGTTGTCAAGGAAGGAGCCGTTTTAAGTGGAAAAACTATTTTGTTTACAGGCACATTGCAGAAAATGGGTAGAAAAGAAGCTCAAAGCTTAGCTGAAGAAAATGGAGCCAGGAATATATCTGCTGTAAGTAGTAAGTTAAATATATTAGTAGTTGGTGAAAAAGCAGGGTCAAAACTTAAGAAAGCTCAAGCCCTTGGAACAGTAGATATCCTTACAGAGGACGAATTTATTACACTAATCTCATAAAAGACATTTTAGTTTATACTTGGATAATAGTTCAAGGAAGTTATTTTTGTACTCATTGTAGATAGGCTTATATTTTTATCTTGGCTGTAAGGACGTATTTATAATGAAATGACACAGCTTATTTGAGTCTTTAGACCAAATTTACAAAATCAAAAATATGACATTTAAAGAGTTGGGATTTAGTGAACTCATATTGGATTCTTTATCTTATATGGGTTTTGAAAATGCAACCCCTATTCAAGAACAAGCCATTCCTAAGATTTTTGAAGGGCACGATATCTTGGCTTCTGCTCAAACCGGCACAGGGAAAACTGCAGCTTTTATGTTGCCTATTCTCGACATAATATCTAAGCTGTCTGTCGATAATACAGTTGCATTAATAATTGTACCAACACGAGAGTTGGCACTTCAAATAGATCAAGAAATTCAAGCGTTTTCATACACAACAAATATTTCTTCTATTCCGCTTTATGGAGGTGGCGATGGTCAAGATTGGGAAACGCAAAAGAGAGCTTTGCGTAATGGTGTGAATATTGTTGTAGCCACTCCTGGAAAACTGACTTCATTTATTCATAATAAGTATCTTAATTGTGACACGATCAAATATTTGATCTTAGATGAAGCTGACCGTATGTTGGACATTGGATTTTATGATGACATCATGGCTATCATTAAAAAACTGCCTAAAGAAAGACAGACTCTTTTATTCAGCGCAACAATGCCATCCAAAATTGTAAAGTTGAGTAAAGAAATTCTTAACAATCCTTTGGAAATTAAAATTGCTATTTCTAAACCTAATGCAAAAATTCTTCAAGCAGCATACTTGTGTTATGATGCACAAAAAATTGCTCTCTTGAGTCATTTAATAAAAGATAAACCAAAATATAAAAGCATTATCATATTCAGTTCTACCAAGAAAAATGTTTCTGCTATTGTAAGTTCTTTGAAAAGTCAAGGAATGAATGCAGCGGCTATTTCTTCAAATTTAGAGCAGAAACAAAGAGAGCAAATGATGCTGGAGTTCAGAGGCAAATCAGTAAGGATTCTTGTAGCAACAGATGTTATCAGCAGAGGTATCGATGTAAAAGATATTGATTTGGTTATCAATTATGATGTTCCTAGAGATGCAGAAGATTATGTACATAGAATAGGAAGGACAGCGAGGGCAGCAGCTTCAGGTGTGGCCATTACTTTGATCAACCCTGATGATATGTACCATTTTTCAGGGATTGAAAATTTGATTGAAAAAGAGATATTTAAAATTAATGTACCTGCTGAATTAGGAGAATCACCTAAATGGGAAGTTAATAAGAGAAGGTCAAATAATAGAGGCCGACCTAAATCTAAACCACGAAAACACTCTGGAAATAAAAGAAGATAAAAAAAGGCTATTATTTAAGTAATAATAGCCTTTTATGAAATCCAAAAATGTAGATCTTACATTCCTAATTTTGTTTTAACTAAAGCAATCACATCATCAGATTCATTAGCATGTAAAATGATTCCATTTACTGAATCAAAAATCATAGTGTAGCCATTTTCTTTTCCAACTGCTTCAATTGCAATTTTAACTTTATCTAAAATCGGTTGAATCAACTCTTCTCTTTTCTTAACGATTTTTTGCTGAACTTCTACCTCGTAAGCTTGAATTTCTTGTTGTTGCTTTTGAAGTTCTACTTCTTTAGCTTGTTGTTGTACTTGAGAAAGCAATCCATCAGCTACTTCTTTAGCAATAGCTTGGTATGTTGATTCAAATGCTTTTACCATAGATTCACCTTGAGAAACCAATTGTTTTTGATAAGTTTCTAATTCAGAATCTGCTGCCTTCATTTCAGGTAATTCAGAAAGTAATAAAGCAGAGTTTACGTAGCCAAATTTTTGAGCGTTTACTCCAATTGTCAATAAGACAAATGCAGCTACAGCAAATAACGATTTTAGATTATTTATTTTCATTTTAATGTTTTCTATTTTATAAATGTTTTACCTAGTTCACTATTAATACCGCAAATGTAGAATAATGATTTAATTATAGAAGCTATTTAACCTAAGATTAAGGGTTTCAGCGCAAATTTGTTAAAATCTCTTTGAATATTGCAATGCGATAAATAATATTTTAAAATATTATACCCGTTTTTAGGTAAATAATAAATGACTAAGACTTATATCTTATTGAAAAAACAACATGTCTTCCCGGAGCGCTTAATCCTGATGAAAATGGTCGATAATGAATATCGAAAATGTTGTTAAGGCTTAGTCCCAAATCTACGTTTCGTTGAATCTTAAAAAGAGAATTAATATTAAATGTATGCCAAGAAGGAGAACCATCAATTGTAGCCAGATCTGGATTGTCAACACTGCCTCCAAAGTCTTCTATTCTTTTCCAAGCATTATATTTCCAAAGAAGACTGACTTGAAATATTTTATAATCACAATTGATATACGCATTGCCAAATGTTGGAGGAATGTGCGCTAAAGGAGATATATTTCCATCTTCATCTTTTGATTCTCCTTGTTGAAAATTGATTTGACTGCCACCTTTAATATTATTTGTGATGTTAAAAGCAACTTCAGCTGAAAAACCTTTTATGTTTCCAGAAGCAGCATTTATATTTCCGGTTACAAGTAAAGTATCGGTCCTCGATATGAATTGCGAAGATCCGTTTGGAAGATTAAAACTACTCCTTATTATGGCGTCGGAAAGAATCGTATAATAACCCGTTAGACCAAACGAAAAATTCCTTGTTTTATAATTAATAGTAAAGTCATTATTCCACACTTTTTCAGATTTCAAATCCGAGTTAGGAATGGTAATCTCGTCACCATTGACTCTTATTTTTGCCAAGTCATCCACATTGGGAGACCTAAATGAATTACCCGTTGATAATTTAAAAGTAAATCTGTCTTTAATAATGTTGAAACCAGTAATACCAACAAGTGCAGAATTTTTATTTTGTATGCCTTCATAAAAATAGGTTGGCCATACAAAAGGATCGTTAGAATCGTAACTTAAATTTACGATTTGGTTAGTCCAACGCAAACCAGCTACCCAAATGAAACTTGAATCTTTATTTTGAAGGTTATGTTGTACAAAAAGTCCATAGTTTGATAAAGTACTGCCACCACTAGGATATCGCGATAATATGTTATTGACGGTTTCGCTATTTGAACTGTAAGGGTTTTTAATCGAAAAAGCGCTTGAATTAACTTTGTTATAATGGAAATCAAAGCCGTATGTTATTTTTTGGTGCTTATTAATATCCTTGTTTAAATCGATTGTTAATCCATATACATTGACTTTTTCATTTTGATTTTCTTCATAAATGTCATTTAAGACTCTACTTATTCTATCCTCTTTTATCTGTTGAAAAGAAGCAGTTGCAGTAATTTTATCAAAAAGCACACTTCGATTCCTGTAGGTAAAAGTAGGTGCAATGAGCAATCGTTCTTGTGGTCCATAATACCATTCTGCAAATCGCAATTGCCCATTTCTGTACTCAGATAAGTTGTCGTACCTCGGAATATTACTGCTATTCGAGTACTGAATATTTAATGAAGTCTGAAATTTACTTGAGAATTTCACGACCCACTTTTGGAGAAAATCATATTGACTATATCCAGTACCAACTTGTATATTCGGGTTAGAATTATCTACAATAACATCTTTGCCATCAATAATTTGAACATATTGTAATCTTTTTCCAAAATCAGGATATTCTTGTCGTCGCTTGTTACCTATACGTAGGTCATCGAAATCTGAAAAAGTTAAACTTGTCACCACACCAAATTTTTTCGTAGAAATGCTATGATCTAAATGAACTTTCTTTTCATTATTAGCTGATCCGTATCTGATAAAACTGTTTATTGATTCTTTTTTATTGGCAAATGAATCAAAATTTAATAAAGGTGATTTTGTCCTAAAATGAATCACGCCTCCTAGTGCCTCACTTCCATACAATAGAGATCCTGCTCCATAAATAATCTCAACTTGTTTGAGAATCGATGGATCGATGGTTATAGCATTTTGTAAATGACCGTTTCTATAAATTGCGTTGTTCATTCTTACACCATCAACGACCAGTAGAATTTTATTAGCTTCAAATCCACGAAGAGAAGGACTTCCGCCACCCATTTGACTTTTTTGAACAAAGGCTCCACCACTCAATTCTATGACATCAGCACTACTTTGCGCTGTAGAGTTATATATTTTTTCGGCAGTTATTCGGTCAATTTTATTGGTGAAATCTATTGTACGCTGATTCGTTCGTCCAACTATGATAATATCTTCAATTAATTGAGCATCTTGTTGCATTCGAATGATGTAATCAGCAGCTCTTATTTCACCAATATTAATAGTTAAATCTTTAAAGCCAACAAACTCCAAACTAACATTTATACTATCTGATATAGAAGCGGCGATTTGAAATTTTCCTTCAAGATCTGTTGTGAGAGCAGTCCCATTATAATTTACATAGACACCGATGAGAGGGATGTCATCATTATCTAAAACAGTCACCTTTTGCTGAGCCTGACTTGTATTTATAATAAATAATAATACAAAAGTATTAAGCCAATGGTAGTAAAATTGCAAAGGTTGTTCCTTCATTAGGTTTTGAATTTTTTATAAATATTTTACCACTGTGATAATTTTCAATTATTCTTTTTGCCAATGAAAGGCCAAGGCCCCAACCTCTTTTTTTAGTTGTGAATCCAGGCTTAAATACTTTTTTAAATTGATTACTTGGGATGCCTTTACCAGTATCGGTAAGTTCTATAATTGCCATGTTATTTTCTGTAAAAATATCGGCAGTAATTGTTCCTGTTCCACCCATCGCATCTAAGGAGTTTCTTATAAGGTTTTCAATTACCCAGTTAAAAAGATGGGAGTTAATATTACAAAAGATGGGATTGTTGTCTGCAGAATTAAAATTGAAGATGACTTTTCGAGATGCTCTTCGTTGCATATATTTTTTTGCACCTTCTAATTCAGTAACAATATTTATTTTAGTAAGATCTGGTTTAGATCCTATTTTAGAAAACCTGTCCGCAATGAGTTCCAGACGATCAACATCATTTTGCAATTCATCAACAACTTCCATTTGATCAGGCTGACCCCTGGCAATATCTTTTAAATGTTCTATCCACCCAATAATAGCCGATATAGGCGTTCCTAATTGATGGGCAGTTTCCTTAGCCATTCCAGCCCAAATTCTATTTTCTTCTGATTTTCTTGTTGATAATAAAAAGAAATAACCAAATAATACAAATGTTGTTAATAACAGAAATTGCGCAATCGGAAAGAACTTTATGAGTTTATATAATCTTGAATGCTCATAATATATTTTGCTAGAGGATCCATATCCATTTATGGGAACGAACCCACTTTCAAGCAACTCATTTTTACGACTGTTTAAAAATTTTTGATCTGAATTAGATTCTTCATCGATATAATTATATCCAATCAAAGAACCAGATTCATCTTCAAGGATGAGCGGCATAATGCCTGTGAATTTTTCAAGTACCAATTGAACCATTAAAATGTCATTTCCATCTCCATTATCTTCTGTTTCTTTGGTTACAATATTTATTGCATTGGTAAACAATTCCACTGTAGCTTCTTCTCTTTCTTTGAGCTGACGTGCTAAATATTGAGAATAAACCATTGTAATTAATACTATGGCTAAGCCGATTATAGCTATAAGAACTTTAAGAAATGAATTGTTTTTGTAAAAATGCATAGTCGATTCAACGAACAAAAATTAAAAAATTATACCCTCGAAGCTAGTTTTTAGTCAATAAACGTCATTATTTTGTCTTCAACCTTATTTCAATACAACAATTGATATAACTAACAGCAAAATAAAAGCTTTTAGCAACCAAATACTTTATTAATTATTAAAAAGGAACTTATTAAGATATTTAACATAGCTACGGAAGACCATTTAGATAAGGCCATGTCAGATGTGTTGGAAAATTTAAAACACAAATTGGTATTATTTATTGGTGATTTAGGAGCAGGAAAGACTACATCTATAAAAAGTCTTTTAAAGTTGTTGAAATGTTATGATGTAGGCTCAAGCCCTAGTTATTCAATTATAAATGAATATGCTTCACCAAATGATACAATTTATCACATAGATTTATACAGACTTGAAAGTGAACAAGAAGCCTTTAGTTTAGGCATAGAGGATTATTTATACTCTGGCAAATATTGTTTTGTAGAATGGCCTCAAATAATTTTTGATTACGTAGATGAGCCTTATCATATTCTAAAAATCGAAATTGATAAAAATAATAGCCGAAAAATATCACTGCTTTGAGGATTGTAGTTTTTTATATTTATCTTAATACATTGAAAGTTAAGAAACACCCTCTTTTCTTATAATTAAATAACAATAATATCGATTTATGCCAGAAGACGGTAAAAAACATAATTTTTCTGATTTCTTTACAGAAGGCCAATACCAAACGCAATCTGAAGTTCTGGCAATTGATCACGAAAATAAACGTATCACTATCGGTATTCCAAAAGAGGGTACAGGTGACGAAAATAGAATTGCTTTGGTCCCGAATTCTATTCGAACACTAATAGGATATGGCCATACAGTCAAAGTAGAATCCAAGGCAGGCGTTAAGTCAAATTATACAGATCATGATTACTCAGAAGCAGGTGCAATCATTGAGCATTCGAAGGAGAATTTATACCAATCTGATATAATAGTTAAAGTATCGCCACCTACTATTGAAGAGATAGAATTGTTTCATCCTAACCAAGTACTTATCTCACCTATATTATTGCCAAATATGTCTGAAGAGTATTTGTTGGCTTTAAAACGTAAAAGGGTGATAGCCATTGCCATGGAATACCTTAGAGCCGAAGATGGTAGTTTTCCTTTGGTAAGAATAATGAGTGAAATTGCCGGTATGGCTTCTATTTTTACGGCTGCTGAATTGTTAAGTTACAGCCAAGGAGGAAGAGGTGTTTTACTTGGCGGTGTATCAGGTGTGCCACCAGCTAAAGTTGTTATATTAGGTGCTGGGGTTGTAGGAGAATTTGCAACTAAAACCGCTTTAGGATTAGGAGCATCAGTCAGAATTTTTGATAATAATATTTCCAAATTAATGCGTATTCAGAATTTAATAGGACGGCATTTACACACTTCAACTTTTAATCCAGTTTATTTGGGATATCAATTAATTAGTGCAGATGTTGTAGTTGGAGCGGTACATTCTAAAACAGGCAGATCTCCTATTTTAGTTACGGAAGAAATGGTTGCTAAAATGAAACCTGGAGCCGTTATAGTCGATGTTAGTATAGATCAAGGCGGATGCATTGAAACCACCGAAGTTACAAATCATAAAAATCCAACTATTGTAAAGCACGATGTCGTCCATTACGGAGTGCCAAATATTGCCTCTAAAGTTCCTCGAACAGCAAGTGTAGCCATTAGTAATATTATAACACCTTTATTGATTAAAGCAGGAAATCAGGGTTCGATCGAAGCATTAATGTATGAAGGAACAGGTGTTAGAAATGGAGTTTACACTTATAAAGGTGCACTGACAAATGAATACTTAAGTAAACGTTTTAATTTAAAATATCAGAATATTAATCTGCTTATTGCTTCTCGTTTCTAATAGTTTAATAAATCGGATTCCACTAATAAATGCGTCATTATGAAATTGAAAAATCTATACGTTGCTGCCACAAGTCAACATGTTGGAAAGACAACTTCTACACTTGGACTAACTGCATGTTTTTTGAAGGCTGGAATTAATACTGGATACTGTAAACCAGTAGGACAAAAACACTTAGAGATAAAAGGCAGTGTCGTTGATAAAGATGCCGTTTTATTTGCGGATTTATTAAAATTAGATATCCACCCAGATTTGCATAGTCCGGTAATCCTCGGGAAAGGTGAAACAGCGCGATATCTTGACAATCCTATGGACCTTTCTCTAAAAATTATGCATGCTGAAAAAATGTTAAGCCAGCAACATGACGCTACAATTTATGAAGGAACAGGACATCCAGGTGTTGGGTCCGTAGCAGATATTTCAAACGCCAGAGTTGCTAAATTACTTGACGCACAAGTTGTCATGGTAGTTGAAGGTGGCATAGGCAATACGATTGATCAATTAAACCTGTCTTTAGCTTTGTTCAGAGAATTTGATGTTCCAATTTTGGGCGTCATTGTTAACAAAGTTATACCTAAGAAAATGGATATGGTCAAAAAGTATGTTGGAAAATGGTTGGCGAAAAAAGATCTGAGATTGCTCGGTGTTGTTCCGTACGATAACACCTTGGCCTATCCATTGCTTTGGACAATTTCAAAAACAGTAAATGGAAACTTTGAATTCTTTAAAGAGAAGGGGTTTAATCGTGTAGAAAATATACTGGCAGGGTCATTAGTTGATAAAGATCAAATGCTAAAATCTAAAGACAATCTTCTTGTTGTAAGTTCCAGAGTTTTGGATGGCGCAATCGATTATATTCAAAGCTTGACTATTGAAGAAAATAATGAATCTCCTTTGAGTGGAATTATAGTTACAGGGGAAGGAGAAATCAGTCAAGAATCTCAAACATATATAGAAAAATACAAAGTTCCTTTAGTAAGAACTAATCTGGATACTTATGGTGTTGTTATTAAAATTTCAAAACTAGAAGTTAAAATTAATCGAAGAACACCATGGAAGATTTCTAAAGCGATAGAACTCATTCAAGAGAACGTCAATATCGACGAAATGATCCGCCATTTAACACCTTAATTTTTCTTTTTAAATATTTTAGTTACTGGAGTGTTTTTTAATTTTTAGCTTTGTTGGACTAATGGAAGTTGTTCTATAATGATTGGCTAGTGTCCGGGCTGTTTCTAAAATTAAAATGTTAATTTTAAAAACTCCTATCTAAAAACCCGGCGCTAGTTTTTTTAAAGAATAATGACACCGTCGGCCATAAATTTTAATTCTTCAACAGGCTCCGTAATTTTTTCAATTTCTTCTTTGCTCTTACCTTCATCTTCAGCATAGTGCTTTAATTCTTCTACCGTTGTAATTTCCTTGTAAGCAATACCTTCAACGATAACTTCTTTTCCACTTATATCCATCGGCATAAAAAAGCCATAGTCCTTAAACTTCACAAAAATTGATTCTTCGCTTTTATCATCCTTCACTAAATTCATCCAACATCCTTTAACTTGACATACCGAAGCGACGTTTGCCTTTACTTTTGCTTTAACAGTATCTTGAGTAGAAACCATTTCCATTAATTTGTCAAATTCGATGGCATCGTCTGCAGTTATTTCTTTTCCAAATTTTTCTCCTTTGGTTGATGTTTTTTGTTGCTCTTTACATGCACCAAAAATAAATAAAGAACATAAGAATAGATTGATAAGTATTTTCATTGTTTAAAATTTTTGCAAATTTCATAAAATAATTCCAATGTCTCAGCTTTTTATTTAAAATTCGAAAAAAATGTTGGTTTCTAATATAAATAAAAGCTAATATGAAAAATACCCAAAAAGATAAGTATAAGCCATATAATTTTTAAAAAATAAGCATTGCTTGTAAAAATATAATAACATATATTTGCATCCCTTTTTGAAATCGAAACATTAATTAAAAGATTTAATGAAACAATACGAGATTACGTTCATCATCGATCCCGTTCTGCCAGGTGATGAAATTAAAACGGCAGGAAAAGCTTACGAAAAGCTTATTGCAAACGAAGGTTGTACCATTGTTCATGTAGATGAAATGGGCCTACAACAACTTGCATATCCTATCAACAAGAGAAATTCAGGGGTTTATAAGTGCATTGAATTTCAAACAGAAACAGGTAGTGTTATTTCCAAATTAGAATTGGCTTTAAGAAGAGACGAGAGAATTATGCGTTTCCTTACAGTTAAGCTTGACAAATATGGCGTTAAGTACAATGATGATAAAAGAAATGGCAAAATCGGCTCTAAGTCTAAGTCTAAGTCATCTTCGAAAGAAGATAAGAAAGAAGAAAAAGGCTATGTCAAGAAAGATGATCTTACACTTATCGAAGGTGTTGGTCCTAAAATCGCTAATTTATTGAGCGTTGCAGGATTGAAATCATACGATAGTGTAGCTGGTGCATCTATCGAAGACATTCGTTCAATTCTTTCCAAAGGTGGATCTAATTACATAGGTCATGATCCTTCAACTTGGTCTCAGCAAGCAAAATTAGCTGCTGGTGGCAAGTGGGCTGAACTTAACAAATTGAAAGACAAATTAATTCGTGGAATCTCTTCTGAGGAAGAATAAAAATAAAAAATTATGGCTTCTAGAGACGATATAAAGTTTTTAAGCAATCCTAATATAGGAAACGACAATAAAAAATATTGCAGATTTAGAAAATTTGGAATCAGACATATTGATTATAAAGATCCAGACTTCTTATTGCAATTTGTAAATGAACAAGGTAAATTATTACCAAGAAGAATTACTGGTAATTCATTAAAATATCAAAAGAAAGTGGCTATTGCAGTTAAAAGAGCAAGACACTTGTCTTTGATGCCTTACGTAACAGATTTACTTAAATAAGAAAGCAACGTCATGGATATAATATTACTTCAAAACGTACAAAACTTAGGAGATAAACATGAAATCGTATCTGTAAAACCAGGCTACGGAAGAAATTATCTTATACCACAAGGCTATGGAGTTATAGCTAATGATACCAATAAGAAAAAATTGGAGAAAATTATTGAGGATTACAAAGCTGAGGAAAATGCTCGAATTGACGAGTATAAAGCAATGGCTGAAAAAATTAGCGGTCAAACAGTAAAGATTGGTGTGAAATCTGGAACGTCTGGAAAGATTTTTGGTAAAGTAACAAACGTTCAAATCGCAGCTGCTTTAAAAGAAAATTTTGATATAGATCTTGAAAGAAGAAAGATTAATATAGCAGATGAGCCAAAAGAAATTGGTACTTACAATGCAACAATTAATTTTCATGATGAAGTAAGCGAAACACTTCAGTTTGAATTAGTGAAAGAATAAGAAATTATTCAATAAGATATAAAAAAAGCGACCTAAATTTTAGGTCGCTTTTTTTTTTTGCTATTCTTTAAGTTTTCTTCGTAATATTTTTCCAACATTAGTCTTAGGTAAGTCCTCTCTGAATTCGACCATCTTAGGAACTTTGTATCCTGTTAAGTTTTCTCTGCAATGTTGTATCAATTCTCCTTCGTTAAGAGATTGGTCTTTTTTGACTACAAATACTTTAACGCATTCACCAGACTTCTCACTTTTCATTCCAACTGCAGCCACCTCCAAAACTTTTGGATGTAAACTGACAACATCTTCAATTTCATTTGGATAAACATTAAATCCACTAACTAAAATCATGTCTTTCTTCCTGTCAACAATTTTGAGATATCCTTCTTCATCTATAAATCCAATATCTCCTGTATTGAGCCAACCATCCGCAGTTATCGTTTTAGCGGTTTCTTCAGGTTTATTGTAATACCCCTTCATAACCTGAGGACCCTTAACTTGAATTTCTCCTGTTTCACCAAGCTCTAGTACCTTTCCTGAATCATCAACAATCTGAACATCAGTTGAAGGGACAGGAACCCCAACGCTTCCAATTTTTGTTTTACCATGAGGATTACTAGTCACAACAGGAGATGCTTCTGTCATTCCATATCCTTCAGAAATATCTTGATCTGTCATTTTTTTCCAAGCTTCAGCAACACTTTTTTGTAATGCTGTTCCGCCTGCTGCTACGAATTTTAATTCTGACCAATTGGTTTTTTGAAAAGGCTCAAAATTGAGTAAAGCATTATATAATGTGTTTACGCCCGTCATACCAGTTATAGTATATCTTTCAAACTCTTTGACCACTGTTTTTAAATCTTTCGGGTTAGCAACTAAAACAGATAATGCACCAAGATCCATACATGCTAAACAGTTGACAGTAAACGCAAAAATATGGTATAAAGGTAATGGAGCGAGGATCACTTGATTAGAGGTATCTCCACCCATATATGGTGTAATGAAAGTTTTGATTTGCATCATATTTGCAACAAGGTTCTCATTAGTCAACATGGCACCTTTGCTTACGCCTGTTGTCCCTCCAGTATACTGAAGCGCAATAACGTCTCCAGGGCCATTTTCAAAATCAGAATTTAAATCGAATTTTTTTCCTTGCTTTAATGCTTCATTGAATGTGACTAAATTAGTCATTGAATGCTTAGGTACCATTCTTTTTACATTTCGAATTGCAAAATTAACAAGCGACCCCTTTACCGTGCCAAGCATGCCTCCAATAGATGTTGAAATCACAACTTTTATAGACGTTTTTTGAATTATTTGCTCAAGCTTTGAGACAAAATTTTCTAATATGAGGATGGCTTTTGCACCACTATCAGAAAACTGGTGTTCCATTTCTCTTGGTGTGTATAATGGATTCGTATTTACGACTATCAAACCAGCCTTCAATATACCAAAAAGTGCAATTGGATATTGCAACAGATTAGGTAACATTATGGCAACCTTATCACCAGGTTCCAAACCTCTGCTTTGCAAGTATGCTCCGAAGTCAGTACTTTTTTTATCTAATTCTCCGTAGGTAATTTCTTTACCCATAAATGAAAAAGCTGGTTTTTTCTTATACTTTTCACAAGTATCTTTTAAATATTCAAGAATAGTTGGATAAACAGTAGGGTCAATATTTGCCGGAATACCACTTGGATATACAGCAGTCCAGGGACGTGAATTAATCATATTTTTTGCTTTTTATAAATAAGTTTACTTATTAAATACAATGTTACAGAATAATATTTTTTAAATAAAAAATTTTTAAGATTACTATTTTGAATTAGAACGATTTGCATAATAATATAGGTTAAAAGGGAGTATCCTGTAATATTTTAATCGATACCACCTGATTTTTTATTTTCCTGTGTTTTGCATTAAAAATTATCATACTTTTGCAGTCCTAAATTTTTTAACCTCTGTTTTACGAAGTGTAAAGCATACAAATTGTTTTTAAAATGTCTGAAGAAAATAAATTAGACAACGAAAACCCAACTCAGGAAGCTAAAGATGCAACTGCTACAGTTGAAAAAGCCGTAGAAGAAACAACACCTGAAAAAGTTGAAATCGATACTGTTGATGAAAATAGGATCGCAGCAGAAACACCTCATGATGATTTCGATTGGTCTATAGGGAATAGACACACACTAAACTATACACAAAAAGAATTAGACGATTATTTAAAAGATTATGAAAAATCTTTAAATAGTATCTCTGAATTTGAATTGGTAACTGGAACCGTTTCATCAATCAATGATGGAAACGTACTCCTAGATATTAATTACAAATCTGACGGACTTGTTTCATTAACTGAATTTAGAGATACTCCAGACTTAAAAGTTGGAGATACTGTCGAAGTTTATATTGAAGCAAAAGAAGATGCAAGAGGACAACTACAACTTTCAAGAAGAAAGGCGAAGTTAATCAAAGCTTGGGATAACATTGTTGATTCTTATGAGAACGGAACAATTATAAAAGGTACTGTCGTAAGTAAAACTAAAGGTGGATTGATTGCAGACGTTGGAGGATTAGAAACATTCCTTCCTGGATCTCAAATTGATATCAAGCCTATCATTGATTATGATTCTTATGTTGGAAAAACAATGGAATTCAAAGTTGTGAAAATCAATGAAGTTATTAAAAACGCAGTTGTTTCTCACAAAGCGCTTATTGAAAGTGATCTTGCAGAACAAAGAGAGTCAATAATCGGTGGACTTGAAAAAGGTCAAGTATTAGAAGGTATCGTGAAAAACATCACTGACTTTGGAGCCTTTATGGATCTGGGTGGTGTTGATGGTTTATTATACATTACAGATATTTCATGGGGACGTATTAATCACCCACAAGAAATATTGGAGCTTAATCAAAAATTAAATGTCGTTGTACTTGATTTTGATGAAGATAAAAAACGTATCTCATTAGGATTAAAACAATTACAACCGCATCCATGGGAAGTATTACCAGCTGATGTTGGTGAAGGTTCAACTGTAAAAGGTAAGATTGTAAACATAGAAGACTATGGTGCTTTCTTAGAAATTATTCCAGGTGTAGAAGGTTTGATTCACGTATCAGAAGTTTCTTGGAGTAATCAACCAGTAAATGCAAGAGAGTATTTCTTCTTAGGTCAAGATTTTGAAGCAAAAGTTGTGACAATAGACAGAGAAGAAAGAAAAATGTCTCTAAGTATCAAGCAATTACTTGATGATCCATGGGCGAAAGTTATTGAAAACTATCCAGTTGGGTCTAAGCACACTGGCCAAGTTAAAAACTTAACGCCTTATGGTGTTTTTGTAGAACTTAAAGAAGGCGTTGGTGGAATGGTTCACATTTCTGATTTATCATGGACTAAAAGATATTCACATCCATCAGAATTTACAAAAGTAGGATCTGATATTGAAATTGTAATCTTAGAAGTTGATGAAGCAAACCGTAAGTTGTCACTTGGACATAAGCAGTTAGAAGAAAACCCTTGGGATACTTTTGAAAATGTATTCCCTGTAGGATCATATCATGAAGCTACTTTAATTAAAAAAGAAGAAAGAGGCGCGATTGTTCAACTTCCTTACGGCTTAGAAGCGTTTGCACCTATTAAGCACATAAAGAAAGAAGATAATTCTTCTGCAGAAGTTGACGAATCTTTAACAGTAAAAGTAATTGAGTTTAATAGAGATGATAAGAGAATTATCGTGTCTCACTTAAGATACTTAGAGGATATCAAGAGAGAAGCTGAAGGTGAAGTAAGAAAAGAGAAGGATGATAGAAGAAAGCAAACACGGACTCATATTAAGAAACAAAACACTAAAGTTGAAGGAACAACTTTAGGAGATCTGAATGTGTTTTCTGAACTAAAAGATGCTTTTAACGAGCCTAAGAAAGCTGCTCCAGCTAAAAAAGAAGCGCCTAAAAAAGAGGCACCTGCTCCTAAAGCTGAAGCGCCTGCGGCAGAAGAAAAGCCAACGGAAGCTCCAACAAAGGAAGAAGCTCCAGCAAAGGAGGAAGTCAAAGCAGAAGCTCCTAAAGCAAAAGCACCTTCAAAAAAGAAAGCAGATACGGATGAAGTAAAAGATGATCTTAAGAAAATTGAGGGAATCGGACCTAAAATTTCTGAAAAGCTTAATAATGCTGGCATCATGACTTTTGCTGAACTAGCAGGAACAGATGTTGCTAAACTAAAAGAAATTTTAGAAGCAGCTGGCTCTAGATACAGAATGCATGATCCAACCACTTGGCCTCAGCAATCAGCTTTAGCTGCTGAAGGAAAGTTTGATGATCTGAAAAAACTTCAGGATGAGTTAGATGGCGGAAGAAAATAAGCCTTGACAACTTGAAAATATAAAAAGCCTTAACGTAATTCGTTGAGGCTTTTTTTGTTGATTGTAAAACACTTATTGCATTTTTGTTGTTTAAAAAAGGTTTAGGCTTCTTTAAATATATTTATCAGACAAAAAGAAATTGAAAAAAGTCACCATCATAGGATCAGGAATTGCTGGATTGAGTGCTGCATCAGTATTATCTTCAAAAGGATTTGATGTTACTGTCATTGAAAAAAATGATAAACCTGGTGGTCGAATAAATTATTTTGATTCTGATGGTTACAGATTTGAAATGGGTCCAAGCTGGTACTGGATGCCAGAAGTATTTGAAAATTTTTATAAAATATTTGGAAAAACAACATCAGACTTTTATAATCTAAAGAGATTAGATCCATCCTATAAAGTTGTATTTACTGAAAACGAAACAATAGATATTCCTGCTGACTTTCAAGCATTGCAATCCTTGTTTGAATCAATAGAAAAAGGATCAGGACAACGATTAAAGAAGTTTATGGATCATGCTGAAATTAAATACAAAGTAGGCATGGATAAATTTGTTTGGAAACCTGGCAAATCGGTTTTTGAATTTATGTCCTTTGATGTTGTAAAAAACGCTCTTAAACTTCAATTGCTAAGTTCGATTTCAAGTGAGGTCAAAAAAGTCGTTGCTGATGATAGACTGAGACAAATTTTAGAATTTCCAGTTTTGTTTTTAGGTGCAGAACCTAAAGATACACCAGCGCTTTATAGTTTGATGAATCACGCAGATTTAAAACTTGGAACGTGGTATCCTGAAGGTGGCATGTATAAAATTGCAGAAGCTTTTTACAAAATTGCTATTTCGCAAGGCGTTAAATTTATATTCAATCAACCTGTAACGCACTTCAACTATAATAAAAACACAATTAAAGAAGTTTGCTCGAATAATATTCAAACAGAAACTGACTTTGTTATCGCGAATGCTGACTATCATTATATAGATCAAGAGGTATTGTCGCAAAAGTTTTCAAGTTACAATTCGAAATATTGGGAATCAAGAAAAATGGCTCCTTCTAGCTTATTGGTCTTTTTAGGCGTCAATAAAAAACTCGAAAAACTTGAACATCATAATCTGTTTTTTGATGCCGATTTTGACAAGCATGCCATCGAAATTTATAAGGATCCAAAATGGCCAACTGACCCGTTGTTTTATGTTTGTAAGCCCAGTCATACTGATAATAGTGTTGCACCAAGTGGAAAAGAAAACTTATTTTTATTAATGCCAATTGCACCTGATCTAAGTGATGATGACAATGAAATATTAGAAAAATATCTGGATGTTATGATTTCAAGGATTGAGAAACAGTGTAAAACAGCTTTTAAAGATCAAATTGAATTTAAAAAATTCTTTAGCGTCAAAGATTTTAAATCAGTATATAATTCATTTAAAGGTAATGCCTATGGCCTAGCAAATACTTTAAATCAAACTGCAATATTAAAACCTTCAATAAAATCGAAAAAATTGTCTAACTTATACTTTACTGGACAACTAACAGTGCCTGGACCAGGTTTACCCCCTTCAATTATTTCAGGCCAATTAGTTGCTCAAGAGGTTATAAATAATTTTAAATAATGTCTGCATCTCTCTATTCAAATGTCTGCAAAGAATGTAGCAAGCTTATCACAAATCGATACAGTACTTCTTTTTCTTTGGGGATAAAATTATTTGACAAAAAATTCAGATCACCTATATATTCAATTTATGGTTTTGTGAGATTTGCCGATGAGATTGTAGATACCTTTCATGACTATGACAAAAAAGAATTGTTGGTACAATTCCGTAAGGATACTTATGCTGCAATCAGAATGAAATTAAGTTTAAATCCAGTTTTAAATGCATTCCAAGAAGTGGTTAATGAATACAGTATTGAGATGGATTTGATCGATGCTTTTTTGGATTCAATGGCAATGGATTTGCAAGATTTGAAATATGATGTTGAACAATACAAAAAGTACATTTACGGATCAGCTGAAGTCGTCGGATTAATGTGTCTTAGAGTTTTCCTAAAAGATAAAGGCGAAGAATATGAAAAGCTAAAGCCTTATGCGATGTCTTTGGGAAGTGCATTTCAAAAGATTAATTTCCTAAGAGATATCAAAGATGATTATTTTGAAAAAGGCAGACTCTATTTTCCAAATGTAGATCCAGGGAATTTTGATGATGGTGATAAAAAAAAGATAGAAGAAGATATCGCTTTGGATTTTAAAAATGGATTAAAAGGTATTTTGCTCTTACCAAAGGGAGCGAAGTTTGGTGTTTACATAGCCTATATATTTTACTATAATCTATTCAAAAAAATAGAGAAGCTTAAAATAGATAACATTCTTCAAGAAAGGGTCAGAATAAAGAATCGTAAAAAGGCCTATTTGCTTGCTAAGTATTCGTTAAAAAATAGCTTAAACCTCATATAATATTTTTTTAAAAAAACTTTGCTTTTTCCTTGCATGGAATAGGTTGGTTTGTATATCTTTGCGCTCCCTTAAAATATTAGGGGAAAAAGTTAATTGACGTATTGGGTTAAGGAAAATAATTTGAAGCACTTAATTATTAAGTCCAGGATCAAGATTTATAAGAAAATACTATGGAGAGTTTGATCCTGGCTCAGGATGAACGCTAGCGGGAGGCTTAATACATGCAAGTCGAG
>JABDKX010000072.1 GCA_013001975.1 Saprospiraceae bacterium
CTCGACTTGCATGTATTAAGCCTCCCGCTAGCGTTCATCCTGAGCCAGGATCAAACTCTCCATAGTATTTTCTTATAAATCTTGATCCTGGACTTAATAATTAAGTGCTTCAAATTATTTTCCTTAAACCCAATACGTCAATTAACTTTTTCCCCTAATATTTTAAGGGATGGCAAAGATAAGCTAAAACATCACTAATAGTCAAACTATTTTTTAAATATTTTCTAAACACTAATCCTATTTTTGTTGATAACTAGAACATTAAAGATTAGACACTGATTATTCGCTTTTTATAAATGAATTTTTAAATATTTGTACCCAATTGGTTTACAGAAATTTAATATCATTTACGCTCTTTTTCTTAAAGTAAATATTTAAGATCCAGCACGTTGAAAACTCACAAGAAAATATTTAAAAAAAAATGAAAAAACATAACTTCTCAGCTGGTCCAGCAATATTACCGCAATCGGTAAAAGAAAAAGCGTCTCAAGCAGCTGTTGACTATAACAATTCAGGGTTGTCTTTAATGGAGATGTCTCATAGAGGAAAAGAGTTCGTTGAAATCCTAAACAAAGCAGAAAAAAACGTAAGGACTCTATTAGGTGTAGATGACAATTATGCTGTCCTATTCTTAACTGGAGGTGCCAGCACACAGTTCTTTATGACTGCGATGAACCTAGCAAATCCAAATGACAATATTGCATATGTGGATACTGGAGCTTGGTCATCAAAAGCAATCAAGGAAGCTAAATTGTTTTCAAACGTAAATGTCATTGCATCATCAAAAGAGGCTAATTACAATTACATTCCTGAAATAGTGCCTCCATCAATGACCCCAAAATATATGCACTTAACATCTAACAATACTATATATGGTACTCAGATTAAAGAATGGCCAGATGTCACCTGCCCCTTCGTTTGTGATATGAGTTCTGATATTTTTAGTAGGCCACTTCCTTTAGAGAAGTTTGGAGTCATATATGCAGGAGCTCAAAAAAACGTTGGGCCTGCAGGTGTGTCCTTAGTAATTATAAAAAAAGAATTGCTGGGAAAAGTTGAACGCCAACTTCCTACTATATTAAATTATCAAACACATATTGACAAAGGGTCTTCTTTTAATACACCCCCTGTTTTTCCAATATACGTTACCATGCTTACGCTTCAATGGACAATTGACAATGGTGGAGTATCAGCCATGGCAAAACGAAACAGCGAAAAATCACAATTGCTTTATAATGAAATAGATTCAAATGATCTCTTTGTTGGCACAGCACAAGTTTCAAGCAGATCAAACATGAATGCAACTTTTCTTTTAAAAGACGAATCATTAACTGACGCCTTTTTAGAGGATTGTCAAGCTGCAGGAATTGTTGGCATAAAAGGTCACCGTTCAGTTGGTGGATTTCGTGCTTCAATGTATAATGCAATGGGTTTGGATAGTGTACAAGCATTGGTAGATGTAATGAATTCATTTTCAAAAAAGCATGGTTAGATCCGCATCTTTTGTATTTGACAATATTACTGTTCCAATCAAAATAAAAATGGAATGGCGGAAAACTGTACGCTATTCTATTGCAAAGAAAAGCATCAACATGCTTTTACCTAAGTTTTATGATAAAGCACAGGTCATCAGTGAGTATCATAAACTGAAAAATTGGTGTTTCAAAGAATTCAAAAAAAATCCTAGTCTTTTAGAAAGATTTAAAACAAAAGAATACTTGGACAAACATTCAATTGAAATTTTCCAACAATCATTTATATTAAGAATTAAGAAAGAACCAAGAAAGACTTGTTCGGCTCATATCAACAAACAAAAAGAAGTTATTGTAAAGTGCCCTGATGATATTGCTTTTGGTGATCAAAACAGATTAATAGGAATGGTCTTGAGTCGTGTATTTTCAAATTTCTTTATCAAGGATATTAAAGAAAGAGTTATGCATTACAATCGGTTGTATTTTAATGAAGCAATCGATAATATAAAATTGAAAAATAATCAAAGCAATTGGGGCAGTTGTTCAACTAAAAGAAACATAAATTTATCAAGCAGATTGTTGTTTGCTCCAATGGATGTTCTCGATTACGTAATTATACACGAATTAGCACATTTAAAAGAAATGAATCATTCTCCAAGGTTTTGGAATATTGTCAGAAAGGTTATGCCTGATTATTTAGAAAAAGAAGCTTGGTTGGACAAACATGGAAATTCTCTTAAATTTTAGTCCCCCAAACAGGCCAAATTCGATATGCCTTCTTGACATTTTGTTAAAATCCTCATATATTATAGTTGAGATTGAGACAAAAACGGATTGAGGTTCGTTTAATAAGTACCCGTTGTAACAATGTTACATAAATTTTTTAAACGTAAAATATCAAGCCCATGATCATTTTTAGCATCGCCTTAGTCATTATTCTAATCCATGGAGAGAGATTAATCCAAAAGGCATAAAACAAACCTTATTCTATAAGGAAGTGGGTAGTTTGAAGCTACCCTTTTTTTTTACAAAAGTTTATTGGACAGCTGTAAACATTGCTTTTATTTCATCTAATGTATATTGCCCCATTAGACCTGCCTGAAACGTGAATTGATTGTCACCTTGAATTTTTATGTACCTGAAGTCGTATGTGATTCGGTCATCCAGTTCTGGATACTTTTTTTCAAAAATAAACCCGTTATCAGTTTCTTCAATAATTTTAGAAAAGTATTTTGATTCAGAGGCATCTGATTTTTGCTGTGCAACAAGTTTATGAATATCTCTTATGTATGATTTTCCAGAAAGTATTTGAATATAAAAACCATCTCCTTTTTTTACAGTAACTTCTTTTACTATGCCTAAATCGTCCTTTGAAATTACAGGATCTGTGGGACTTTTAATTTTAATTGGCATTCCATAAGACATTAAATCTAAATCAACAAAATCTGATTTCACGCCATCTCCTTTACAAGAAAAAAGTAGCGCGATGATAAAGCAAAAAAATATTTGGTTACGCATTTATATAAATTAAAGTGCCGCAATAATGCGGCACAAATTTACTTAATATTATTATCTATTAAAGATGATTCATTTTTAAATGACTAAGAAGTTTTTATTGAACAACCAATGGCTTTAGTTGTAGCTGGTGAAGGATCTTTTCCTTCTTGTAATGCTTTAATTGCATTTTCTAAATAACGTTCTTGAACCAAACTAGCGTCTCTTGGACTGTCATCAATAGCGCCAATATATTTTACTATCATATTTTCGTCCAATAAAAACACATGCGGTGTTTTTGTAGCACCATATTGTGGATAAACATGTTGCCCGTCATCAAATAAATAAACAAACGGAAATTCTTTTTCATTAGCCCTAACTATCATTTCTTCATAACTGTCAGCTGGTTTAGCAATTGGATCATTTGGATTAATGGCAACAACTGGGTAACCCATTGGTGCATACTTGTTGTGTAGTTCAATAAGTCTGTCTTCATACATAACTGCGTAAGGACAATGATTACAAGTAAAAGTGACAATAAACCCTTTAGCATCTTTTAAGTCAGAAAGCGACACCATTTTGCCATCAACATTTTTTAATTTAAAATCTGTGGCCTTATCACCTATTTCGTATCCGTTACCTATTGTAAAAGACATTGTTCCTAGTACAAATAAAATCAATAAACTTTTCATATAAACTTATTTTATAAATGTTTCAATTAATAATTCTAATTCTTCTTTTGAATGAAATACCTTTTCGTGAAATTCGCTTTTGTTTTTACTTTTTAGCAAAGTAATAGGAATTGCACCTGACCACTCAGAATCGACTTTGTCAATCCAAGTTGACTCTTTTGGATCTAAAAGCAAGACGACTTCTGACTTAATTTCTTTTTTATTTAAAAAAGGAATTAGCCTTTTATCTATTTGTTTTTCAAAATCTAAGCTTACTAGGATAACTTTAACTGGTTTGTCATCATACCTTTCGCTCAAATCTTCAAAATAGGGTAACTCCTTAACACAAGGTCCACACCATGTTGCCCAAAAATTAATGACATACGTCGTGTCATTTTCTATATAAAAATAGTCCTTCTCTAAACTGTCAAAAGATCTATAAATCTTTACATCAGATCTGTTCCAACTTTGAGAAGAAAGATAGGAGATATTAAATATGATAAATAATATTGTGGTGATAAACTTCATATACTTATAATGGATTAATCTGGCTTTTGTATTTGATGTTTTAATTTAATTTATAGCTGAACCCAAGACTTCTGATTCTTTCAATAAAACGAGAACTGACATCAACTTTGTATGCTCCGACATTAAAATCAATTGAATAAGCTTCATCAACTACTTTAAGTTTTAACGCATGATCTCCTACATTTTCTGAACAAATTGTTTTAAACTCCTTAACCAATTCCTTTGTAATCGATTCTATTGGTACTCTAACAGTTAATGATTTAGTCAAATCTTCACTTACTGATGCCAGCAATCTTATATCAAACAACTTAAAAAAAGTCTTGTTCGACTTGTAGTACTCCTGATACTGTCCACATACATATAATACTTGTCCAACAGAAATGAGTTCTTTATACTTTTCGTAATTTTCATTATACAAACCAAACTCGAAGGAACCTGTATAGTCTTGTAAAGTGAGTCGTGCATAACCCAATCCGTTTCTTTGAGAAACACCGTGCATCGCAGTCGAAATTATTCCTGCCATTTTACATTCAATTCCAAGAGAAGATGCTGCTTGTGTTAAATTACAATTCGTATAGTTTTCAAGTTCCATTTTGTAATCATCCAATGGGTGTCCTGAAACATATATTCCAGTAACTTCCTTTTCCTTTTCGAGAAGAATTGTTTTGATCCAGGGTTCCGCTTCTGGTAATGGAGGAGGATTTAAAAGTTGATCACTCATATCACCAAACAAAGAAGACTGTGACGACTCTTTTTGAGATTGATACGAATTCCCAAACTTGATAGCATGTTCTATATAAGTATCGTATTTATCTGATCTGGTAAAATACTGCGATCTGTAATTGCCAAATGAATCTAATCCGCCGCCATATGCCAAACTCTCTAAAGTCTTTTTGTTAATTGACCTCAGATTTACTCTCATTGTGATATCAATTAAATCAGTAAAATCTTTTTTCTCCCTTTCCTTTATTAATTCACTTGCAGGACCTGCACCTAACCCTTTCAGAGCAGACAATCCAAATCGAATGTCTCCTTTTTTATTAACTGTAAAATTTATTCCACTTAAATTGACATCTGGACCAAACACTTTCAACCTCATTCTTTTACATTCTCTCAAGAAGAAGTTTAGCTTAGACGTATCAGATTTGTTATGATTTAAAACTGCAGTCATAAACTCTGCAGGATAATGTGTTTTGAGATAAGCAGTTTGAAATGCAATAAAAGCATAACAAGTTGAGTGTGATTTATTAAATGCATACGATGCAAATGCTTCCCAATCTTTCCAGATTTTTGAAATTTTGTCATCAGGGTGGCCATTTTTTAAACAACCTTCCTTAAACTTAGGAAACATTTCATCAATAATCTTTTTCTTTTTCTTCCCCATTGCCTTTCTCAGCTTATCAGCTTGACCTTTTGAAAAGCCAGCTAATTTTTGAGAAAGCAACATCACTTGCTCTTGATAAACAGTTATACCATATGTTTCACCTAGATACTCCTCCATTTCCGGCAAATCGTAGGTAATGGTTTCCCGTCCATGTGCTCTCGCAATAAAGTTAGGTATGTATTGTAACGGACCTGGTCTGTACAATGCGTTCATCGCTATCAAGTCTTCAAATTTTGTTGGTTTGAGGTCTTTCAAGTGTTTTTGCATTCCAGGGGATTCATATTGAAATATGCCAATAGTGTTACCCTCGTGGAAAAGTTTATATGATTCCTGATCTTCTAAAGGAATTTTGTCAGGATCTATTTCAATGCCATGTGAGTCTTTTATAAAATTTATAGCATCCTTGATAATACTCAATGTCCTTAATCCCAAAAAGTCCATCTTCAATAAGCCAGCATCTTCAGCGACACTATTATCAAATTGACTTACAAGTAGGTCTGAATCCTTTGCAACGGAGACAGGTACATAATTGGTTATATCATCTGGCGTAATAATTACCCCGCAAGCATGTATTCCAGTATTCCGCACAGACCCCTCAAGTTTTTTTGCAGAACGAATCATTTCCCCGATGGCATCTGGTTTGGATGCCAAATCTCTGAATTGAGCCGCTTTATCTAAGTCTTCTTTGTTGAAGCTATTTTTATATTTATCAATTATGCCTCCTTCGTTAAGAACACCATTGAGCGTTGCTCCCAGATGTTGTGGGAAAGATTTTGATACTTTGTCAACCTCTCCTAACGGTACGTTCATAACTCGTCCAACATCACGTATCGACATTTTGGCAGCCATAGTACCATAAGTTATAATTTGTGCCACCTGATTTTTGCCATATTTATCAATGACATAATCGATAACTTTCGAACGGCCAGCATCATCAAAGTCAATATCGATATCCGGCATAGATACCCTTTCTGGATTTAAAAATCTTTCAAAAAGAAGGTCATACTTAATAGGATCAATATTGGTGATACCTAAACAATAAGCAACAGCCGATCCAGCGGCTGATCCTCTACCAGGACCAACGGCAACGCCCATTTCCCTAGCTGTGCTTGTAAGGTCTTGAACAATTAAGAAATAGCCTGGATATCCAGAGGAGTTGATTACTTTTAACTCAAAGTCTAACCTCTCTTTTATTTCCGGCGTTATATCATTGTACCTCCTTTTAGCTCCCTCAAATGTTATATGTCTTAGGTAATTTTCTTGTGATTTAAATTCCTTTGGCAATGGAAAATTTGGTAGTAAGACATCTCTCGCTAATTCTATAGTTTCCACCTTGCTATAAATATCCATCGTATTATCGATAGCTTGAGGAACATCAGAAAAAAGTTTGTTCATCTCCTCTTGGGACTTAAAATAAAAGTCAGAGCTGGGAAATTTAAATCTTTCTTTTTCCTCAATTAGAGAGTTGGTATTAATACATAATAAGATGTCATGAGGCTGATAATCTTCTTCTTCAACATAATGAGAATCATTAGTTGCGATTATTTTAACATTATGTTTCTTTGCAAATCCTATTAGAATCTGATTTATATTTTCTTGGCTGTATTTGGAAAAAGTTTTTCTTCCTGACTTATCATAAATGTCAATTTTTTCTAATCCACTATGCCTTTGAAGTTCGATATAATAGTCCTCTCCAAATAAATCAAGCCACCACTTTAATTCTTCCTCAGCTTCTTCTAATCTGTCTTGCGCAATAAGAGATGGTATAATTGCTCCTAAACAACAACTGGTTGCAATAATTCCTTTATGATACTTGAGTAATACCTCTTTGTCAATTCTTGGGAATTTTTGGTATAACCCTTCTGTAAATCCTAAAGAACAAAGCTTAATCAAATTTTGGTAACCCTCAGCATTCTTGGCAAGCATTAATTGGTGATAACGTCTGTCTTTTTCACCTTTACTTCTACTGAAAGATTTTATATGTCTGTCTTTTACAACATAAAATTCACAACCAATAATTGGCTTAATGTCTCTTTTATTTGCTTCTGCCACAAACTTGAAGGCACCAAACATGTTACCATGATCTGTTAATGCCACTCCTTTTTGTCCATCGCGAACAGCCTTATCCATCATTTTACCAATATCCGATGCACCATCTAGCAATGAATATTGAGTATGACAATGTAAATGACAAAAATCAGGCATAATTAGATTTGAGTTTATTGAAAACGAAGGTAGAAAAAAGACTAGATGTCAATAGTTATATTATTCCTAAATATGAATTCTTCACAATTATAAATGAAAATACTACTCAAATAAGCCGCAAATCACACGCTTTTGGCAGAAGAACCTTCAGATTGCTTAATTTTTTCTTAAAATCTAAAATATTAAGTGACTTTTAGATTTAACCACCGTCTCAAAAATGTCAGACGAAATCATCCAAAAACGATTAAGATAAAGTCAAGATAGGAATTGATCAGCATTTAATGGATCTTGCAAATGTGTTTAGATCCATTAATTTTTTTATTTAGTTCGTAATCACTATTCTCTGGCTCATTGATTTTTTACCAGCTAAAATATTGATGACATAAAAACCTTCTTTCAACTTTTTCGTTTCATCATCTATCACCTTTCCTAAAGCATTCAAATCTGTCTGGTTTTGGTAATAAATTTTACCGTCCTTATTAATTATAATTAAAGTCACGATGTCTTGCACATCAAAAAGTGTGTATACTTCTTCTGATAGTTTTTCAAAATCAGATAAGTTTCTTGAGATAATTTCTTCATCATTATCAAAACCTGCCGACATGCATGGAATAATACTCGCTTCAAATATTGTTCCCTGAACAACTTCAAAAGAAGGGTCTAGATTTATATCAGTTCCTGCAGTAAATAATATTGATTGACCATTATTGACTAGTGCTTCTGAAGTCACATTAAATTCTGCTCTGTTTGTATTTTGAGTAATTGTATTTATAATTAAAGAATCTCCATCGCAGTCTTCCAAAACACATCCTTCGTCAATTGTCCCGTCGCAATTGTTATCTACACCATCACACAATTCAGACGCACTAGGGTTGATATTTGGATCTGTATCATCACAATCCATATCATCTGAAACGTACCCCGCAGGTTGGCTACAATCTTGAATCGTCACTGCAGGATTTCCATACGTATCACTATCTGCATCTTCGTAGTATGTAAATAATGGAAGACCTTCATCCGTGTTGCCATCACAATTGTTATCTATGTCGTCGCATATCTCAGTTGCACCAGGAAATATATCAGCATCTGTATCATCACAATCTGTATTATCTGTGACATAACCAGGTGGCGCAACACATGCCATTATGGTTGCATTATTATCTCCAAAGCTATCCATATCAGCATCAGCATAATATGTATTTAAAGCAAACCCTTCATCTATTGTTCCATCACAATTATTGTCAATGCCATCACAAACCTCAACTGCCGCAGGATTGATATTAGGATCTGTATCATCACAATCTAAATTATTTAAAACATTACCCGGTGGCGGAAAATCACAATCGATTGTTACATCATTAGGATCCCCATAAGTGTCATTATCAACATCTGCATAGGTGGTTCTTACAATTCCATAAGAAACATCTAAAGTTTGGGTTTTCATTGTTGTTCCTATACTGTTTGATACCGTTAATGTTGTTTCAATTACACCAGAAACACCCGCAGTCAAACAGACAGTAGGGTTCTGTAAAATAGACGTTGTAATATCTAAAACAATATCTCCACTTGTCACAACAAAAGACCAATCCCAGTCCAGAGGATTATTCAATGACTGGTCTGTATAATCGATACAGTCTGTATTACACAATTCATAAGCTCCAAATGGTGTGAAATCAGCTAAAGGTGGCGTACCACATTTTGTTGTTGTCGTTGTATATCCTTCCGTAACTGCAGTTGCATTCATTACATCACTCTGGTCTGAAGTAAACATGTACATACAGGCATTGCCAGCATAAGACATAAAGTTCATATACATATCTTCAGTACCACATGTTTGCGGTAAGTCTGAGCAAGTGGTATGGGAGCCACAAGCCAAATAACTACTATAACTTGATGCCATGTCTGGTGTGTCAGCAATTTGGTCTTGAGCTCCAGAACATCCGCTGTTATCTCCCCAGATGTGGAAGAGGCCAAAATAATGTCCTAGTTCATGTGCCAGAACTTCTCCTTCATCAACTGCAGCGAAGCAGCCAGTTGCTCCAGTAAATTGAGCACCAGGACAAGAAATCGCTCCCGTTCCAAATACACAATTATCAAGCAGCACGCCGTCTCCATTGAAGTTTCCTGGTATACCATTTGAAACACCCAATAACCCTCCAGGTAAATTATCAACATAAATATTTACATATTCATCCCAATCAGAATTGACTGGTGTAAAGTTTCCAGATGGAATGGTGAAACTAACTTGATTAAATGTAACTGCGTAGTCACCATCAACCAACCCATATCCTGGTGGATGATTAACTGTTCCAATACAAAATTCTAGGCAAGCATTTCCTAAAATATTAGCACCAAAGCAAGCAGTAAATTGATTGATTAATGGCGCGTCAACATCGAGACCTGCAAATTCAAGATTCAATTCCTGTATGTGGTCTATTGCTACATCAATTGCACATTGTTCTTGTCCTGCAGGAACGATGCCTGCATCAAAATGAATTGCTACTGGAACCAACAAAGGACCATTGGTACAATCAGGATTTTTATTTTCGTTTCTTGCCTTTATAATTGGCTTAATTAATTTTTGCCACTTTTTAAATCTTTGACGGTATTCTTCATTTTCTTCCATCAATTGTTCATGAGCCTGCATTGTGCTTCCACAAAATGGCTCGGTCTGAGAAAACAGCATTTGGTTACATAAAAAAACAGATATAAAGGTGAAGAGGGTTAAAAGCAGTCGCATTTCGTAATTTGTTTTGTTGAGTATACTAATGGTGTATTATATAAACAATGCGAAAAATAAGATAAATGTTGCGCTGGCAATAAAAACTCACAGAAATTTTTGTGTCTATTTTCCTTTACATGTCTTCTATTGAGGTGTAAATAAAAAAGTCTACTAAATAATTAGTAGACTCTTATTTGTTTTGAATCACATTTGGTATGGATTCTCTTCTAAAATCAAATTTTAAAAAACTCCTATCTAATTTAAAATTCACTGTTTAGACGAGGATTTGATAATAAAGTCACATAGTTAATTCCTTTAATTACTTTTGTTGTAAAATTTTAAAACAGATGAGTTTATTAACGGTAGGAACAGTTGCTTTTGATGATATTGAAACACCTTTTGGAAAAGTTGAAAAAGTAGTTGGTGGAGCGTGTACTTATATTTCTTGGGCAGCTTCATACTTTATAAATGATATTAGACTAACATCTATTATTGGTAATGACTTTCCAGCAGAAGAAATCAAAGCCCTTGAAGCCAGAGGTGTAAACATGGAGGGTCTTAAGATTATGGAAAACGGCAAGACCTTTTTCTGGGCAGGAAAGTATCATGAGAATATGAATCAGAGAGATACAATTACTACTGATTTGAATGTGCTGGATGATTTTGACCCAGAATTGCCTGAGAGTTATAAGGACAGCCAATATGTAATGTTGGGAAATTTAACGCCTGATATTCAGCTTCGTGTCATGGAGCAATTAACAAATCCAAAATTAATTGTTTTGGATACAATGAACTTTTGGATGGATGTCGCTCTGGACAAATTAAAGTTAGCTATATCAAAAGTTGATGTTCTTACAATTAATGATGAAGAAGCTCGCCAACTTTCAGGTGAATATTCTTTGGTAAATGCTGCGAAGAAGATATTTGAAATGGGACCAAAATATTTGGTTATTAAAAAAGGAGAACATGGCGCAATGCTCATGTCAGAAGATAATATTTTCTATGCTCCTGCTTTGCCATTAGCAAAAGTTATGGATCCAACGGGAGCAGGTGATTCTTTCGCAGGCGGTTTTATCGGTTATTTGACTAAAACGGAAGATACATCTTTTGAAAATATGAAAAGAGCTGTTATTTATGGATCTACAATGGCTTCATTTTGTGTAGAAGAATTTAGTCTTGGAAAAATGAAGCATCTTTCTGAACACATTATCAATGATCGTGCTCAGAGGTTTGTAAATATTACAAACTTCACATTATAAATTGTTACTTGGAAGAAAGTTAAGGCTATAAGCCATTTCTATTTTTGGTATAAACCCAAATTAATAGACAAATAAAAAGGATAAAAGCTATTGCAAATTGACCAAGGCAAGCCCCTTTTTTTCCCCAGTTATCGTGTTGACCGTCAGACATTAATTTTGTTTTAGTGGTGCAAAGAAAAAGAAAAAATTTAACACCTGTTTAAATCTTTTGACATTTATCTTTGATCCAATCTTGATATTTTAACTCCAAGTGCGGAATAAGTTTATTTGCTACCTCTTCATGATAAGCATTAATCCAATTAATTTCGGACTCATTTAAAATACTTTTATCAATTAAAGTGGTGTCGATTGGGAATAATGTCACTGTTTCAAACTTCAAAAATCCTTTATATTCAGACTTTTCCGCAACAATTAGGTTTTCTATTCTTATCCCAAACGCATCTTCTTTATAATATCCTGGCTCGTTTGAAGTAAGCATGCCTTCTAATATTGAGGTTCCTGCTCTTCCACCAGTTGCTGGTGCAAACCCTTGGGGTGGTTCATGAACATTTAAGAAAAATCCAACACCATGTCCCGTTCCGTGCAAAAAGTTCTTACCATCCTCCCATAAAAATTTTCTTGCTAATATATCTAACTGTCCTCCACAGGTTCCTTCTGGAAAAATGGCATTAGCTAAGGCAATATGTCCTTTAAGCACCCTTGTATAAGCAGATTTGACTTCATCGTTAGGAGGGCTTAATGCTATGGTTCTTGTAATATCTGTTGTGCCATCATGATATTGACCTCCGGAATCGACTAAAAGCACACCTTCATTTTTAATGATTGCAGAATCCGATTTGTCCGCGGAGTAATGAACGATGGCTCCATTGCCTTGATAGCCAACAATCGCATTAAAACTTTCTCCATAATAGTCGGCTTGTTGGCTTCTAAAAAAAGCCAGTTTTTCTCCAAATTCATATTCGGAAACGCCTTTACTTATAAGTTGATTTTCTAACCAATAGAAAGCGTGCGTTAGTGCAACACCATCTTTGATCAAACTGTTTTTAATGTGGCCCAACTCTGTGTTATTTTTTATTGCTTTTGCTAATCTTGTTGGAAGACCATTTTTTATATCTTTTATATGACTTATTGCATCATATAGTCCACAGTTAATAGTTGTTTTATCAATTAATATCTTTTCATCGCTGCCAATATTTTTTAAGAATTCAAATATCTCTTCATAAGGAAGAAACATAATATTAGAATCCTTCAACTTTGCTTTGAGTGAAGGTTCCACTTTGTTGTTATCTATAAAAAGGTAGCTTTCATTTAAATTAATAACTGCGAATGCTACAAAAACTGGATTACAACTGACATCACCTCCTCTTAGGTTAAACAGCCAAGCAATATCATCTAGTGTTGTAATTAAATGCCACCCTACATTCCTTTCTGTCATTTCTGCTCTCAGTTCATCTAATTTTTTACCTCTTGTTTTTCCAGTAAATTTTATATGATGTTCAAAGATTGGATTCGTTGGCTTTAGTGGTCTGTCTTTCCAAACTTCATTTATCAGATCATTTGTAATTTTCAGTTTTATTTCTTTAGTCGAAAGCATTTTCTCAAATTTCTGCTTTTGATTGATTGAGAATAATGGCCCATCAATGGCGATAGTTGAATTATTAGGTAAAACTGACATTAACCATTCTATATATTTAGGGAATTGCCTGTTATGATGTTTGTGAAGAATAAATTCTGAAGCAGACAACTCTTTTTCAGCTTGAATAAAATATCGAGAATCTGTCCACAGTCCTGATTCTGTATTCGTAATAACTGCAGTACCTGCTGATCCAGTGAACCCAGATACCCAAGCTCTTGACTCCCAGTGACTTGGCAAATATTCACTTTGATGAGGGTCACTACTTGGAATTATGTAGGCGTCAATATTCTGTGAAGCCATCACTGATCTTATTAACTTAATTCGGTCATTTATCATATAAAAAAATATACTAATATGTTATACGCTGAAAATAAAACAACTAAATATTATGAATATCCATAATATGGCATTATTATTGTTTCCAGATTAATAATTCTTTGTAAATGGTCGAACGTGTATACCATTTAGTTTGTTAAACATTAAAGTAGCAAGATAAAATGCTTAGACAAAATTTAAGTCAAAAAATGATGCAAAAGCTGTCTCCTCAACAGATACAGCTTATGAAATTGCTCCAGATTCCTACAGCAACTCTTGACCAGAGAATAAAGGAGGAATTGGAGTCCAATCCTGCATTGGACGAAGGAGATGAAGCTAATGAAGTATATGATCTTGATAGCGATAGCGAAGAGACGACAGAGGAAGAATATGATGAGCCAAAGTCTGAAGATTTTGAATTAGATGACTATATCAAAGAATATATCGAAGATGACCCAATAAGTTATAAAATTAAAAATGAGTCTATTCAAGATATTGAAGAGAAGACCATGCCTATTGCTGTTCAGAATTCATTTCATGAATACCTAGACAAGCAATTAGGGATGCTTAATATTGAGTCAGAGAAAGAGCAAGTTATTGCTGAACAAATCATTGGCAGTATTGATTCTGATGGTTACTTAAGAAGAGAGCCAATTGCTATTATTGATGATTTGCTTTTTACTTCTAATATTGATGCGACAGAAGAAGAAATCGAATCTGTCTTAATGAAGGTACAAAACTTGGAACCTGCGGGCGTAGGTGCACGTTCATTACAAGAATCTTTGATTTTGCAAATCAATGATAAGCTAGAAAAAGAACCCGAAGAACATAAAAAAGCAAGGTCAATAGCCCTTAAAATTCTTTTAAACCACTTTGATCAGTTTACTAAAAAACATTATCAAAAGCTTCAGAAAAACTTATTCTTGTCTGAATCAGAATTAAAGGAAGCCATAGAAGAAATACTAAAGTTAAATCCGAAGCCTGCAAGTGGATTTTATTCACCAAACACGCAAGGCAATCAATATATCGTTCCTGATTTTATTATCAGCAATAGAGACGGAGAACTGGAGTTGATTTTAAATAGCAAAAACGCTCCTGATTTAAGAATCAACGATCACTATTTAGAGATGTTGAAATCTTATAAAGATTCAACGAAAGGCAGAAGAGCTGTCAAAAAGGAAAAAGAAGCGGTCATGTTTATCAAGCAAAAAATTGATTCCGCTAAGTGGTTTATTGATGCGATCAAACAAAGACAAGAAACACTTCACAATACAATGTACTCTATCATGCAATTTCAATATGACTTCTTCCAAACGGGAGACGAAAGAAGATTGAAACCAATGATTTTAAAAGACATCTCTGAAATTACAGGTCTGGATATTTCTACGATTTCAAGAGTAGCAAATAGTAAATTTGTTCAAACTGAGTTTGGTACAAAAAGATTAAAAGACTTTTTCTCTGAATCTATTACAACACAAGATGGAAAAGAAGTTTCTACGCTTGAAGTGAAAAACATTCTAAGAGATATTATAGATAATGAAGATAAGAAGAAGCCAGCTTCAGATGAAAAACTTAAAGAGTCATTACAAAATAAAGGATACAATATTGCAAGAAGGACGGTAGCTAAGTATAGAGAGCAATTAAGCATTCCGGTTGCAAGATTAAGAAAAGAACTATAGACTATTAATGTCTTTAGTATAAAGAATAAGAACCATAGATAAGGTTAGAGGCATTTCGCAAGAGGTGCCTCTTCTTTTTTGTACACTCTAATCATTTTACTATCATTGATCAAGATTCAAACATTTGATTGCATTCAAACAAATACTGCTTAAAATTAATTGGAGTAGCATCTCTTCAATCACTTTTATCGGGCTTCAAGCCATTGTCTTTATTGTATTAACGCAATTAATTTCTACTGAATCTTTTGGTATTTATGCCCTTTCAAGTGCGATTGTCTTATTTGGTGTCAGTATTATTGAAAACAGTTTTCCAAGCAGCCTGATTCATTCAAAAAATCCAACTTATAAAGATTACAACGCCGTATTATCAATTAATTTGTCGTTAGCATTCGGATTTACCTTACTTATCTTACTTATTCTAGCTGGGTTCCTATATTATTCTTCATTTACAATATTGAGAGCCATATTGGTAATTCTGCCTTGTCTTTTTCTGGCTGCCTACAATTCTGTACAATATGCTGGTCTCAAAAATCAACTCGATTTTAAATCAATTGCTAAGATTGAGATGGCAAGCAGTGCCATTTATATTTTGATGGTATCTTTTCTTGCCTTTCTAGGACTGGAATACTGGGCATTAATTATTTCACTCTTAATAAAACATTTTGTGGTGTTTGTGATTTTAAAAACAAGGAAGCTTGAATTCAGCACTTCTATTGTGAAGCTGAAAGGTCATGAATTCAGCACCCATTGGCAATACGGCAAGTATGTTGTTGGAGAAAAATCAGCCTCTGCGCTTTTATCATATGCAGATTCTTTCATAATCGCTCACTTTCTTGGCATGTCAACATTAGGATTGTATGATGTTCTTAAAAAGATAATATTAAGACCTATTATACTTCTTTATAATGGATTAGAACAAGTCTTCTTTCCCTTGCTTAGTTCTATGTCTCATGATAGAAAATCATATCTCAACTTGGTCACCCATTTATACACTATAACCAGATTTTTCTTTGCTCACCTTAGCTGTATTATTTACTTACTGGCGCCGCAACTTTTACATTTTTTACCAACGGAATACAGTAACAGCATAGCCGTCATCAGGTGGCTAGCGATATACTCATTTGTAATCATTCTATTCAATCCACTAGATATTTTAATGTACAGCATGGGCCAAACAAAACTGTTTTTCAAATGGCTGCTGTCCTATTGCGTTCCACTATTATTAGTAACAGGATATTTCGCCTCATTTGGCCTGGTCAATATGTTGGTTGCAATTACTATTTTTTATTCTCTATTATATATTGTCAGCTATTTCGTTTTAAGAAGGTCAATTAAAATTCCAAAAGAAATCTATTTTCTTCCAATTTTACATGGTGTCGTAGCAATAGGTTTGACATCCTTACTTTCTATTTACAGTTCAAATAATTTAATTACATCTTTGATTGTAATTTTCAGCTTAATAATCGTTTCAACCTTTTCAATATTAAAAAGAATTAGGACAAATTAATTATTCTTTCTTATCTTGAAGAAGCGAAAAAATATCCGTGAAAAACAAAATACCAATAGAAAAGAGATTGTTTTTATCTCTTGAGCAAACAAGCAAAATAGTTAGAGAAAAGGTAAGTGAGTATTTAAGAAGCCAAGATTTAAAAATAACATTTATTCAGTGGCTTTGCTTATATGAAATTTATAACTCAAATGGCATAACTCAAAAAAATCTCGCTAAAGCACTCTCAAAAGAAGAAGCTTCTGTTTCGCGCACGATTAAAAAAATAATATCCTACCAATTAATTTTTAAAAAGAAAAGCATTGACGACAAGAAATCCTATCAACTACATTTAAGTCATTCAGGATTGGCATTTATAAATGAACATGCTTCAAAGATTCATAAATTGTATAAAATGGTATTTAGTGCGATTCATGAAAAAGAATTACATGTCATTTCAAATATTTTAAAAAGAATTAACAAGAAAAACGACACCAAACAAGAATGATTTATTTCAACTATTTCAGCCTTGTTTGATGAAATGAATTAATATACTTTTGCAGTCTTATGTCAACACCGAAAACAATAGCTTTTCATACATTAGGTTGTAAACTTAATTTTTCCGAAACGTCTTCTATCAAAAGACAATTTGAAGAGGCGGGTTTTGGTGTGCAATCCTTTGACGCCAATGCTGACTACTATGTGTTAAACACATGTTCTGTAACAGACTTTGCAGATAAAAAATGTCGATATGAAGTTAGAAAGGCTAAAAAACACAACCCAAATGCAAAAGTCATTATTATAGGTTGTTATGCACAATTGAAGCCAAAGGAAATTTCAGAAATTGATGGCGTTGACCTTGTGTTAGGTGCAAGTGAAAAATTTAATATTCTACAACATATTCAGTCTCTTGATAATCTTGACAATGTTGATGTGGTAAGGTCAAGTCAGATTACAGAAGTTAATTCATTTATTGATGCATTTTCGTTTGGTGATCGCACGCGATCATTTTTAAAGGTTCAAGACGGTTGCAATTATAAATGTAGTTTTTGTACCATTCCATTAGCAAGAGGAAAAAGCAGGTCTGACACTATTGAAAATGTAGTCAACAACGCAAAAAAAATAGCTGATCTCGGTGTCAAAGAAATTGTTTTAACTGGTGTCAATATTGGAGATTTTGGCAATGGAACAGAAGTTATTGAAGGATTAAAGCCAAAAAAGGAAGCTCTTTTTATTGACCTGATAAGAGCATTAGACAACGTAGAAGGAATTTCTCGATTCAGAATATCTTCTATCGAGCCTAATTTATGTAATGAGGAAATTATTGATTTTGTAGCACAATCAAACAGATTTATGCCTCATTTTCACATGCCACTACAAAGTGGTAGTAATGAAATGCTGAAACAAATGCGTCGCCGATATAAAAGAGAGTTATATGCAGAACGTGTTACATACATTAAGCGTGTAATGCCGCACTGCTGTATTGGTGTTGATGTCATTGTCGGATTTCCAGGGGAAACGGAAGCGCATTTTCTGGAAACTTATAATTTTTTGAAAGATTTAGATGTATCATATCTTCATGTTTTCACATACTCTGAAAGGGATAATACGTTTGCGGCTGAGTTGCCTAACGTTGTGCCTATGGGGACAAGAAAAGAGCGCAATAAAATGCTGCGTATATTAAGTGAAAAAAAGAAACGTGCGTTTTATAACCAACACATAGGCTCATCTAGAAGCGTTTTATTTGAAGCCAAACAGAACGAAGGATTGGTAAGTGGGTTTACCGACAATTACATTAAAGTTGAAGGCGCTTGGAATAAAGATGTTGTCAACACGTTAGACTCTGTTGCATTAACTTCCATTTCTGAAAATGGATCTGTAATATTTAATTGAGGTCTTTCTACCTGAGCACTGTAACATCACCAACATATACTTCTTCTTCTCCACATGGATCTTCGATTATAGTCAAATAAGTATAAACCCCTAACACAACTTTAGTGTTATCAAAGTATCCGCCCCACCATATATCATCTGATGTGTGAATCGAAAAATTAGATTTTGAATAAACCAACCCTCCCCAGCGATCATAAATGTTGTATAACTTGACATTTGCATCAAAATTAATATTTGTAGAAACCTTAAATTTTTCATTAGGACCAGGAAAATCGGGGATGATCACGTTTGGAAAGTACAATTCACAACTTGAACAAGGAAGAACAACCGTGAGCATTGTTTCGCAACCTTGCTCATCTATCAATGTAATTTCATGAATCCCTGAATTTAAGTCAGATATCAAGGTGTTGGATGGGACTTCAATACCATCAACAATAAAAGTGAGATTGCCATTACCTCCACTGATATTTAATTCAATTTCACCGTTTAATTCTAAGCAATCAGGACCTTTCGTTTTTCGTACACTTGCCAATATCTCATCTCCCAAGTCAATTTCAATAGATTCGGATCGCATACACAAGTCTTCATCAATAACTGTGACTTCATAAATCGCAGGAGGCAGTCCTTCAAATGTCGGAGACGATTGAAATGGATCATTATTTATTGAATACATTAATTCTCCTACCCCACCCATAGCCGTTACTGTAATACTGCCATTACTATCATTGCAATAATCAGGAATAGATTCTACTGCTGTTATTTCTGGAGGTGGTAATGAACCATCAATTGTCAACATTGTATCCAATTTACAACCATTTTCATCAATGACACTAAAATGATAATCTCCTGACGGTAAATCTGAAAAAGATGTTTGCAAATCGGGTGTTCCACCGTTAACTGAGACCATAGCGTTATTATTTGGCTCAATAATCAATTCGATTTCACCATTAATTTCATCGCATGATGTGTGGATGGTTTTTACATTAGAGAAGTAAGGAACAATATCTAAAATCTCGACAGATACAGACGAGATACATCCATCACTATCTCTGATAAATATAACATAAAGTCCAGGATCTAAATCTTCAAAAATATTATCTGTTGTAAAGTTTGTCTGATCTAAAGAGTATTCATATGTTTCTGAAGTAGTGCTTAAAATAGTGATTTCTCCAGGTACATCACATGAAAAATCTTTAACATCAAATTCTATGTTGGCACCTGTATAGCAAAAATTAAAATTATCCATGCCCAAGCCAAATTGACCTGATTGTGTTCTGGTTCCTGAAAATCTTATCTTATAAATCGCGCCCACACATCCTGGTAAATTAAACCCCCAACATGTTAATTGTCCATCCCCTGTTCCGGGATCTCCATCAACGATCGTTTCTGATAAAATGACATTATTAAATTCGTCAAAAGCTTCAATAAAAAAAACTTCTGACAAGTCCATATCTAGGATGCACCCGGCAAAAGTGTCAATTGGAATGTCGAAAGTAAGAATTAACGGTGATGTTACAAGTCCAGATAAACTCCCATCATCAGTAATAAAAAACTGACCTATATCAACGCCTGGCGCTGGCGTATCATCACCCCAGGCAGATCCAAAAGCTTCGACTGGAGGACCTACCATTGCTAGTACAGGAGCAGAACCGTTTTCTAAGCTAAACGTCAATCCGAATGAATTTTTAAACTGCGTGGATATTGTTGTTCCTGATTGTGGCGTTGTATTAGGAATGGTCTCAAAGTCGATTGTTATACATCCATTTTCTACTTGTCCATTTAACGTCAATACTGCCTGCAATAGCAATAGTGTTAGAATAGTTTTAAATGGAAAATCTATTTGCATTAATGGTGTTTGGTCATTATAAATCTATTTATTATAGATTAAGTTAGTTGTAAAAAAGCTTCCTTATGTCTTGCCAACTTATAAAATTGATACTTAAAAGCTAAAAAATAAAACAAAACACTTTCTATTTCTTAATTTAAAGTATTGGTTACAATAAACCTAACTTGGTAATTTTCAATTATATTTTTATGAAACATACTTATTTCCCGTTAGTTCTATTTTGCTTTCTTTCCCAATCATTATTGGGGCAGTTTGGCATAAGTCTTAATTCCCCAGAAGCGCTGCAAAGTTATACTCTTTTCGAAACTCGTTTTAATACTCACTTAATAGACAATTGTGGTGAAATTGTGAATACCTGGGAGAACGCATTTAGGACTGATTTACACCCAAAACTTTTGCCAAACGGTAATCTAATTTTTATTAAAAACAATGCTGTTTTTGAATTAGATTGGGACGATAACGTCGTTCAAGAAACAAGACATAATATTAGTGACCTTATGTTGGATTATGAGGTTATTGTTTTACCTAACGGTAATTACTTATGTGTTGCTAGGCGTATCAGATCTTCATTCTTTTTTACAACACAAGGGTACAACCCAAGTCTTGGGAGGCCAGAATATGATGATGCTATTGTAGAAATTGTACCGGGAACTGGTGAGGTCGTTTGGGAATGGACAATTAGTGATCACATTATTCAGGAACGTAATCCAAGTCTTGCCAATTATGGAAAAATTGATGAAAACCCTCAGTTATTAAATCTAGATGCTATTTCTACATTCGATTGGGAGTTTGGAGAATCGTTTATGATTAACGGTATGGATTATAATGCTGACTTAGATCAAATAGTATTAAGTGTAAGAAAAATTAATGAAATCGTAATCATTGATCATTCAACCACGACTGCGGAAGCTAAAGGAAGTACTGGTGGCAGATATGGAAAAGGCGGAGACATTCTTTATCGATTTGGCAATCCACAAAATTATCTACCCGGTGTTTCAGCAGATAGAATTTTATATTTTCAACATAATCCTAATTGGATAAAGTATGGTGAACACAAAGGAAAAATTATTATTCATAACAATGGTTTAAATCGACCAGGCGTAAATTTTAGCGATCTCTATTCTTCTCTTGAAATAATAGATCCATTGATGGATGAAAACGGAAATTATGAACTTGTAGGAGGCTTTACTTTTTCTCCGCTTGAACCAAATTTTAGTTATAACAGAATTACGACAGGTACTTATTTTTATTCTGGATATACTTCTAGTGCACGCGTTTTGTCCAATGGCAACATTTATATTACAGAAGGCGTCAATGATCGGTTTTTAGAAATTAATCCAGAAGGGGAAGTTGTTTGGGAATATACAAATCAATTTGGTTCATACATTTTTAGATCTGAAAAATATCCGATGGATTATCCTGCATTTAATAATAAAACATTAATTCCTAACGGAACTGTTGAAGAACCGAGTAGCCCCTACGATTGTAAATTGTACACGACAAGTACGGCAGAGCAAATTCCCGTCGCTTTAAAAATGTCGGTCAAGGTTTTAAATGATAAATTAGTCGTTGATCTTCCTTCAAATGAGCTTTTTAATCTTGACGTCTTCGATATGATGGGAAGAAAAGTGACAACAAAAAATTCAATTCGTCTTGTTGATTATGATTTGTCAATTGAAAATCTTAATTCGGGGATTTACATCGTTTCTGTTTACAATCAAAAACAACAAACGACAGAAAAAATATTTATTAACTGATTTAGATTTTAAATCCAAGTGATGCTGTTAAAAAATCAAACTTTGAATTTTCGATTTTATTTACAGCATTGAAAAAACCAATGTCATATCCAAGTTCAAAAGAAATGCTCTTAAACTCTAATCCTAAACCTAGTGCAATAGCAGCCACACTTGAATTATAAATATGATATGGTTCTGGATTAAAATTTTCAGGATAAGAAACCAAAGCATTGATGGAAGCTAATGTTTTTGCTTTCACTTTAATATCATCAGATATTTGAAAAAGTTGAAAACCTAAACCAAATCTCAACTTAAACCAATTCATTGGATTCTCAACAGAAAAATAATTCTTGGTGGTTTGCGCCTCAAATGATAGTTTGTGATATTGTGCTCCAATTATAAAAAACATTTTCCCTTGATTTAATGCAGCATCTGCACCAAAAAAATAACCTGAATGACTTGATCCCTCAGGTGTCACCTCAAGGTTTTCATTTTGAGCACTTGATAGGCCTCCCATAAATTGAATACCTGCTTGTGAAAAGGCAAAACAAGAAAGCAATAGAAACATTAAACAAAGAAGATGTCTGATCATTATTTGAATTTTTAGTTAAATCAACAAAAACTATTCCCTGAAGGATCGCGTTATGTAAGCTATTTGCTAAAAATGGCATAATTATTACGCTTAATATCTATTAGAATAACTTGAATTATCGGAGGATCAGTACTTTAATTCTATAATAAAAAAATACAAGCTTAATAATGTCCGACTCGGTAGTTGTTTATCCCTTTTCGGTTGGTTATTATTGATAAGCTTGTATTTTAGCATCAAATTGCGGTAAAATTTAACTTTTGAGAGTATCAGTAAAACATATATATATTTCGTTCATTTTTATTCTTGGCTTGAGCTTTTCAACTGAAAGTCAAGGTCAACGAAGTAAAGAATTTATTTACGGGAAGGTTACCACAAAGTCTAATGAGCAATACATTGGTTTCATTAGATGGGGAAAGGAAGAGTTTTTGTGGCATGATGTATTCAATTCTGCCAAACTAACCAACAAGAGGGTTCATTCTAATAAAAATAAGCCTTCAAGCCTTTGGGATAACTTTGATTGGAACTTATCAAGTATATGGGAAGATAAATACAGGCAAACATCACATTTGTTTTCTTGCCTATTTGGAGATATCAAATCTTTGTATCCTCGCTCTAGTGAAAAGGTTGACTTAGAATTAAAAAATGGAACCGTTATTAAGCTTGAAGGTGGTTCTAACGACGTAGGAACTACGCTAAGAGTTTATGATTTCGAATTAGGTCTTGTAAAAATTAAGTGGAATAAAATATCGAAAGTTGAGTTTTCTGATGCTCCAGATACTAATGAAACGAATTTTGGTCAACCTTTATATGGTAGAGTAAAAACATATAGAAAAGGATCTTTTGAGGGTTATATAAAATGGGATCTGGACGAAAGGACTACAGAAGACATTTTAGATGGTGATGATGGAGACCAACAGGTTGCTTTTAAAAATATTAAAAGCATAACTAAAGATGGAGAAGGGGTTTCTGTAATCTTGCATTCTGGACGACAAGTCTATTTAAAAGGTTCAAATGATGTCAACAGTCAAAACAGAGGTATCGCAATATATCAAAGTGGTGTCGGAAATATCCAAGTAAATTGGAAGGAATTCAAACATCTTGAATTAATGGAAAACGACGAACCTGGTCTCGACTACAAATCGTTTGGTAATCCTGTAGGATTGAAAGCTGAAATCAAAACCTATGATGATCATGTGTATTCCGGTTTGATGGTATACGACGTAGATGAAAAATGGGAAATTGAGTTTATTGATGGTTATGATGATAAAGTAGAATACCAAATTCCATTAAGATTCATTAAACGCATAGTTCCAAAAAATAAAACCTACTCTCAATTATATTTAAGAAATGGTGAGGTATTGCTATTGGGTGACGGACAAGATGTTTCATATAAAAATGATGGTGTCCTTTTATTCGTTAAAGCCAATAAAGAACCCAAACTTATAGAGTGGGAAGATATTGTCGAGATAAAAATCAAATAAAATCTTTTGATCTATCTAAATGCAAAAACCAAACTCAAACAAATCCTTTTTAGTAACGACTGTATCGTCTTTAAGTGTACTGCTTCTTTTTAAACTTTTGTTTTCAGTCCTCAATAAGAATATAACAGAAGCAAATGAGATTTCGTTTCTTTTTATTCAGTGGATCTGTTACGCTTTAACCTTAGTCTTTCTTAGTGTATACTTGCTAAACTACTTACTAAATATTTGGTTAAGTTGGAAGAAATATGCTGTTATACGGTTTATTCTTCAGTTATTCGTTGGAACTATTTTATCGTTAGGATCAATTAATATCGCTTACAATTTCATAAAATCTCAATTTACCCAAGCTCCTGCAGATATTAATCAAGTCATTTTATTAAACATTTATGGTGGTGCAATTATTCTACCCATATTCGCTTCTTTTTTTGGTTATAAATTTTTAAGAGCTTGGAAAAAATCTGAAATAGAATCTGAAAGATTGGCAAAAGAAAACACCAGGTCTCAACTCTTGTCTTTACGTAATCATTTAGATCCTCACTTTCTATTCAACAACTTAAATATCTTGTCTTCTTTAATGGATAAAGATATCGAACTTTCAAAATCATATCTCAATAAATTTGCCGAAGTGTATCGTGTTATTCTTAAAACTGAATACTCTGACCTAACAACTTTAGAAGAAGAATTATCCTTAATCGATTCTTACATTTATTTATTGAAGATTCGTTTTAAAGATGCAATCTATTTTGACTTTGAAATCTCTTCTTCTGCAAAAGAAATGGCGCTACCACCGCTCTCTATTCAAATGTTGGTTGAAAACGCGATTAAACACAATATTGCCACGAAGGAAAAACCAATTTATATAAAAATTAAATCGTTAGAAGATAATACTTTAATAGTGGAGAATAATTTACAAAAGAAAAAATACTTGCCTCAAGAAAGAAAAGCTACAGGTATAATAAACATTCAAAGAAGGTATGAGTTTTTTACAAACAAAAAAATAACAGTACTTGAAAACGAAGATGTGTTTTCAATTACTTTACCATTAATAGAAATTGACTATAACTAAAAACATTTTTATGAACGTTTTAATAATAGAGGATGAATCATTGGCAGCAGAAAAACTGCAATCTACGCTGCATGATATCAACCCATCTATAAATGTTTTGGCAACTTTAACTTCTGTTGATCAAAGTATAGAATGGTTAAAAAGCAACCCTCATCCAGAATTAATATTCAGTGATATTCATTTGGCAGATGGGATCTGTTTTAATATTTATACAGAAGTAAAGATTTCATGTCCTATTATTTTTACAACCGCTTATGAGAAATATGCTATTCAAGCATTTGAAGTGAACAGCATTGACTATCTCCTAAAACCCATCCAAAAAATAAAATTAGAAGGTGCAATAAATAAATTTAATTTATTAGCACGAGCTCAGACTAATTACAAAGCAGATTTGTTTCAAGAGTTTAAATCTTTAATGTCCGAATCTAACAAAGAATATAAGTCACGCTTTTTGTGTAAGCTTGGCAACAAAATCAAATCTGTGCCTTCTAATAACATCTCATACTTTTATAGCAAGGACAAAATCACATTTATAATTGACAAGGAAGGACATCGGCTTCCCATCAATAATACGCTTGATGAAATCGATAGTCTTGTAGATCCCAGTATTTTTTTCCGAGTCAATAGAAAGTTTGTTGTTCAATTTGATGCCATTCAAGAAATTCATCCTTATTTCAAAGGAAGATTAAAATTGAAACTCAATCCGAATATTGATGAAGATATCGTCGTGAGTACAGAAAAGTCTCCCTTATTTAAATCTTGGTTAGACAGATAGATTTGTCGAATTAATCAACTATTATTTCCGAATAAGTCGTCAATACCGTATCTTTGCCACATTAATAATGTTGTATGATTGGTTCAAATCTGAAGTATTTACGAAAGAAAAATAATTTGTCTCAGCAAGCTTTCTCTGATATTCTAAATATTCCAAGGACGACTCTTGGTGATTATGAAAGAGAAAAAACGGAACCCAATATTCAGTTGCTCATTACTATGGCTGAATTTTTTAATGTGAATTTAAATAATCTCTTAATTGACGACTTAAGTTTAGACGCCTATAAAATTGCAGACTCCCCAGAATTAAAAGTGCTGGCAATTTCTCTAAACAATTCAAATGAAGGAAATATAGAGTTGGTCGATACAAAAGCGGAAGCAGGATATTTAGATGCTTACCAGAATCCCGAATATATTAAGGATCTCCCAAAGCTGACTGTTCCAAATATTCCAGAAGGCACATATCGAGCATTTGAAATACAAGGGGATTCAATGCTCCCCATTCAATCGGGAAGTATCATCATCGCTTCTTATCTGGAAAACATTCGTGATATAAAAGATCAAAAAACATATATTGTTATCAGCAAGAGAGATGGCTTGGTTTACAAGCGCGTTACATACGATCAAAACAACCAATGTCTTATTTTAAAGTCTGACAATGATTTGTATTTGCCTTACGATATTTCCTTATCGGAAGTTGATGAAATTTGGCAATATTATGCGCATATAAGTTTTGATGATTCATCAAAGACAGGTGTAAGCCATTTAGAATCTAAAATAAATGACATTCATAATAAAGTAAGTGATTTACACTCAATCCACTATAATCAATAGGTTATTTTAACAAGATTTAAATCATAGTTTCTTTCGCTAGGAACTATGATAGAATTAGAGCTAATTTGAACTGCATCTTTAAATCTTAATTTCATGTTCTGATATGCTGTGCTCAGTAAGCTGTTCCTAGCTATTTTACCTTTAGGGTTCATCAAATACTCACTTACTGTGTTGTTCTTTTTAATCTCATCATTAAAAATAAACCTCAACCTTGATGGCGTTTTCATAATAAAGAAAGATGAAAAAATACCATCGTCATCTTGAGAGAATTGCTTTTTATATAATACCTTATTCCACTCAATTTTACCATCAGGATTAAAGTTGGTTACAACAATATCATCATTGTAATAATCTACCCAACCTCTTCTAGAATAACCATCAGACCCTCTAGAGTATGTGTTATATGGATTTCTTCTTGAATACTCTCTTTCAATTTCAGAAACAAAAATAATTCCTCCATCATTTCTTAAAATGACATCTTGGATAGTTAAGTCATTTAAAACTCGCCTTTTCTTTTTCTTACCTTGCAATAATTCTTCATAAAAAGAAGATTCAAAAGGAACATAACTTAACTTCTCGTTTTCTTTTAGACTGTTCAAAGGTTTGCATAAATAGAAAAACCCTTTTATCTCCTTCTTTTGTTTTTCACCATAAGTCCCACTTAAAACAAAATTGTTGTTCTTGTTATCGTGTTTTAAAAACAAACTTCCCTTGACCAATTCGTTATTTTCAACGGATATAAACCTTTGAGTGTTATCACTTGGTTTAAATAAAATCATGCGTAATTCTTCATCATTTTTAAACCAAGCTTTGCTATTTAAAATCAACAAGAAGTCTCCCGAGTTGGCTAATTCTATACTTGATAACGATCTGGCAATATCTTCTTGAACGATAAAATTAGTTATCCATTCCAAGGCTCTTTTTCGAGAATCATACAATAGAAAAATAATATTTTCATTTTCATCTACTGTCGATAAAAGAATTTTGTTTTTATCTTCAGAGATAACATTCGTAAATTTCTTTCTTATACTTTTCTTAGGAATGGCGGCCAATGTTAAACTATCACGCAATTGGATTCTTCGGTCATAAATTCTATACCTAATATACATTGAGTCATTATCGAAGTAACCATATAAAACTTGAAAAACAGAATCTAAACTGATTATATTGAAAACATCCACCCTCTTTTTCTCAAACAACAGTTCTGTCGATATGGTGTTTTCCATTTCTTCATTAAAAACATCTATTTCTTTTACAAAACCTTTGTCTCTATATACAACTATACGATCATCCACTTCGCCTAATATATCATAGGCATAGTAGTTTCTCAAATTTAACTCTTTCGAAATGCTGATTTCTTGTGCGTGGCTTGTGAAAGCAAACAAGCAAAAGAGCAAAACACCTATAAAGTTATATGTCCTCATATCCTATAAAAATATAAAAACTTAAATTAAGTATTTGGCTTAAATTGGTGAGATGTCTTTTAATACAAAAAACAGCGGCCCAACTCAACAAGAAATTGATTCCACTTCTTTTGGAAGCTATAAATCTTAACTTACATTTGCTTCAAATTTATAACATGAAGCAACTTATTGAATGCGTTCCAAATTTTAGTGAAGGTATCGACCTTGAAGTTATAAAAGCTATAACAGATGAAATTGAAAGTGTTGACGGTGTCAAATTGTTAGATGTTGATCCCGGAAAAGCTACAAACAGAACCGTGGTTACCTTTGTGGGTACGCCCAATGAAGTTGTAGATGCTGCCTTTAAAGCCATCAAAAAAGCTTCTGAGTTAATAGAAATGTCTTCGCATTCTGGTGAACACCCACGAATGGGAGCGACGGATGTTTGCCCACTAATTCCAATATCTAATATAACAATGGAAGAAACCGTCAAGTATGCGGAGAAACTTGGCGAACGCGTAGGATCAGAATTAAATATTCCGATTTATTTGTACGAGTCTGCTGCTAGAAATGAAGAACGTAAAAATTTAGCAAATATCAGATCAGGAGAGTATGAAGGGTTCTTTCAGAAAATTTCATTACCAGAATGGGCTCCAGATTATGGGCCTAGTGAATTTAACAAAAGTGCTGGAGCAACAGCGATAGGCGCAAGAGACTTTTTAGTAGCCTATAATGTTAACTTAAATACAACATCTGTCAGAAGAGCAAATGCTGTGGCTTTTGATATCAGAGAAAAAGGACGTGTAAAAAGAGAAGGGAGTCCCATCACAGGTAAGATTGTTAGAGATGAAAAAGGGGAACCATTAAGAGTACCAGGTAAATTAAAATCTGTAAAAGCTATTGGTTGGTTTATTGAAGAATACGGAATCGCACAAATATCAATGAATCTTACCGATATAAAAGTTACTCAATTACATACTGCTTTTGAAGCTGTAAGGGAAAGTGCAAATAAAAGAGGCATGCGCGTAACAGGATCTGAATTGGTGGGTTTGGTTCCGAAAAAAGTTTTAATAGATGCGGGAAAATACTTCTTAGAAAAGCAAGAACGATCTGTGGGAATTAGTGATGAGGAAATAATTAAAATTGCTGTTAAATCCTTAGGCTTAGACGAATTATCTGAATTCGACCCGAAGAAAAAAGTGATCGAATACTTGTTGTCTGAGGATGACCTTCGACCATTAGTAAAAAAGGATTTGATTTCATTTGCAAATGAAACAGCATCTGAAAGCCCAGCACCAGGAGGAGGAAGTATAGCCGCTTATGTTGGCGCACTTGGAGCTTCTTTGGGAACAATGGTTGCTAACTTGTCAGCACATAAAAGAGGTTGGGATGATCAATGGCATTTCTTTTCTCAAAAAGCACAAGAAGGACAAAAATTAAAAGATAAACTACTTTATCTCGTAGATGAAGATACCAAGGCATTTAATAAAATTATTGATGCTATTCGATTGCCAAAATCTACAGGTCAAGAAAAGAAAGCCAGAATAAAGGCTTTAAATGATGCTACAAAATATGCCATTCAAATTCCTTATGAAATTATGGAAACAGCATTCAAATCTTATGATTTGTTAAGGACCATGACAGACAAAGGTAATCCGGCATCAATTTCAGATGGCGGCGTTGGCGCACTTTGTACGCACACGGCAATTTATGGGGCCTATCTGAATGTCATTATTAATTGTAATGATTTTGATGATCAACAATTTGTATCTGCCACGATTCAAAAAGCTGATGATCTCTTATCAAGATCAAAAAAGATTCATGAAGAAATATTAGAGAAGACCATTCAAGCAACTTACCCTAAAAAGTAAGCTATTTTAATTTTCTTGGTCTTTTAAAAATGGGAACGGTAGAACATGGTTCGCCATACATAATGCTTTGAGCAAAAGGTTTTAACTTTTGTGTCACCGCAGCATAAGCAAATGGAGGTACAGGCTTATTGCTACATCCTTTTATAACAACGCGTTGATCTTGATACTTTTCTGTTTCAATTTTATCAATGACGTTTGCGTAATGACATTTTAAATACTCAACTTTTGATCCTTGGAAAATCGTGTCTGCATGTTGACTCAAATAACTCGCAACCAACATGTAAGCCCAAACCGGGATTATAGCATCGTTTGAATTAAAAACCAAAACAATTCTGTCACTGTAGGCTGTCCAATCAATTTCTTTCAGGGCTGTTCGAAAGTCTTTTTCTTTGAGAATTAACTCTTTAAATAAATAGGGCTTTAAGTCAAACTCCTTTATTTCCTTTGTAGGAAAATAGTCCTCTAAATTTAAAACATTAATACCGCTGTTAGCGACCCGATTTATTAAAGGTTTATCCATATTATTCTAAACTTATTCTTCCTCTTTTGATCCCACAGAATTTGATTCAATATCAAATTCCTTTAGTTGTGGTAACTCTTTAAGGTTTTTAAGCCCGAAATGGTTCATAAATTTTTCAGTTGTTCCATATAAAAGTGGTCTACCAGGACCATCTGCCCTGCCAATTATACAGACTAATTCTTTGTCAAGTAGTTTTTGGACACTATAATCACAGTTAACGCCTCTTATTGATTCCATCCCAGTTTTCGTTATTGGCTGTTTATATGAGATGATCGCTAATGTTTCTAAGGCTGCCCTTGACAACTTTTTCTTTGATTCTAGTTTGAGATATTGGCCAATAATAGGATAATAAGCCCCTTTTGACATAAATTGGTACCCTTGGGCAATTTCAATTATTTCAAAAGAAAATGAAGGATCGCTGTATTTTACCTTTAGATTCTCAATAGAACCCAATAAATCTTCCTCACTGATTTTAGTTTCAAAATGTGTATTAAGGGTATGGTGGATGTCTTCAATGTTTAGGGGTTTGCTTGAAGTAAATATCAGGCTTTCTATATATAAGTCTAAGTTTTCCAATCCTTTGAAATTTTGAGTTGCAAATATAAATGAAGAAGTTAAAAAGTTACATTTAATAACTAGTTGAGTACAAAGAATATCAAATTGGCAGCAATTATTAGGACTATTAGCGGTATCCAAAAGTGTTCATCAAAGGTTTTTTCCTCATTTTCAGCATTTCGAGGGATCGGTTGAGGCGTCAAAACATAGTCAAATGGATTTAAGTCACCTTTGATTTCAAGTTTCAATAGCTGGTTTTCTATGTAAAATGAATAGTCGGTGGGACCAAATTGTTTAAAATCGATGTGAATTATGTTTGAGTTTACAAACAATATCAAATGGCCAGATTCATCACCGTGATACATTTCAATACGGTAAGGAAACCCGGTTAAAGAGAAATATGTCCAATTAAGTTGAGCCATATCCTAAATGTTTATAAATAAACGCTGATTTTCGTATTTAGGTTGTATTGAGTTGATTGACAAGTACATATAATAAATTTAAAACTATCTTTAGCTTAACATAAATATAAAATTCATGCGTTTATTTTTTCTTTTATCAATATTATTTGCCATTTCTTGTTCAAATACTCCATCTCAAGATAATAATAAATCATCTGAGAATAAAGAGGTTAATCTTGAAATAGTTGATGAAACACAATTCATTCACACAGTATTCTTTTGGTTAAAAGATGAGGTCAGTGAAAAAGAAAAAGAAGACTTCGCGTCAAAAGGTCTCAATGGTTTATTAGAAAACTGCTCTACAGTATATCGTGGTTACCAAGGTCCTCCTGCTAATACCAAAAGGGACGTTGTAGATAATTCATATGACTTTGCTCTTGTTTGCCATTTTAAAAGTCCCCAGGATGAAGAAACATATCAAAATGATCAACATCATCTTGATTTTATTGAAACTTATAAACATCTATGGGAAAAAGTTCAAGTATTTGATAACCTTGTGAATTAAACTATGAGTCCAGAAAAGAGATCCGAACTGAAAGAAAAGATTAAGTTGCTAATCATTAAATATGATGCCGATATTATTGAAACTGAGAAAATGACACAACCAATTGGGCCAGAAAACGCTATTGGTCGGGTAAGTCGCATGGATGCCATTAATAATAAAAGTGTAATGGAGGCTTCGCTAAGAAGTAAAATATCCAAAAGAAATAAATTAAAAATGGCATTGATTCAAATAGAAAAAGACGGCTTTGGAAATTGTATAACCTGTAAAAATCCAATTAATCCGGCGAGACTAATGTACATGCCTGAAAGTACCAAATGTATCCGTTGTGCTGATCGCTAGTATTGTAGATTTTGACTAGCGGCTTTCATTGGAATAGAGACACATTTCTTTTCCATATAGTCCATCATTTCTAAAAGGAGACCTTGTGCTTCCTCATCAAGATTATCAATTCTCTTTGCATATACTTTTGATATAGCTTTTTCCTTGATAATCTTTATTTCTTTAGGAACTATTGATAATGCTTTTTCAATGTGTCTTTGTTGAAAAAGAACTCTGAAATTTTTAAGATGCTTTCTCAATATAGGCTTTGCCAATTCAACTTCTTTTTGTCTGAATTTTAGGTTGTCTTCTGAAATGGCTTTAAGAGAATTAATATCTATATAATCAACATTATAATTTTTAACTACATCTGGACAAATATTTCGCGGAACTGCCAAATCAATAATGATCTTTTTATTCGTATCGCCTTTGAGCATTTTTTGATAAAGTGCTTCATCAATCACAACTTGATTTGCAGAGGTACAAATTATAATAACATCAAAATTTCCAGCAACTTTGTCTAATTCATTGAGGTGAAAAGATGGTGCATTTAACCTTGAAGAAAGTTCTTGAGCATTGTTGAGGCTTCTATTATAAATAGCTAAGTTTTTAAAATTGTACTTATCGAGAAACTTACCGACTAAGCTATTGGTTTCTCCTGCTCCTACCAAAAGGACTTTCTGATTTACAGATTTATTTAACCTGAGCATTTGTTGTATTGCTAACGAAACTATTGATAATGATTTTTCACCAATTTTTGTAGAGCTGTAAATATCTTTCGCCGTTGAAACAATGGCTCTTTCAAGTAATCTTAAATAGTCACCTGTCAATTTGTTTTGCTTGCATTTATCAAAAGCTGATCGCAGCTGTCTAAAGATTTCTCGCTCGCCAACGACTAAGGAGTCCATAGAAGAAGCCAATTCATAAACATGGTTTATGGCTTTCTCTCCTTCATAAGCACTGACAAATTGATTAATCGCATTGAGCGTTTCATTGGGAAGGTCTGAGTTCACCTCCTTAAAAAAGCTTTTTAAAAACTTATTGCTAATTTGAAAGTCGCCAAAAATGATGTAACTAACTCTGTTACATGTTTCCAAATACACAATCTCTTTAAAATTAAAAGCACTTGAAAGTTCCTGCAGCCGAGTAAATCTTTGATCTTCCGAGGACTTGAGATAGAAATTACCGATATCCCCAACATTAACATGATGGTGCGTGACAGTTATTATCTTGTAATTATCAATCAAGCTCATTGCATAGCAAAAATAATATAGGACGAAATTATAATTGTCACAATATTGTCATTTGAATCTCTTTTCGGCCTTTATTGAACAGAATAATGTTTATGATATATTCATAAAATTTGCTTTTTTTGTCCTACAAATTATAATTTCAGTATCCTCCCCATCTTTATATAATCTAGTTTAGTAATAAGTGCTGCAATTTTTTAGAAGAAATCTTTTTATAAATGTCATATCACTCTTGATATTGACCCTAGCATTATATAGCTATTACTTAATTTTTCAACACAATTTTGTATCACTCGACTTTACCCTTCCGCTATACGATGTTCACAGATTTAAAATCCCAGGACAAGAAAGCATTTTCGTTCAGTACTTTTTAGGGGTTCTTTTAATCTTTGTTCAAGCTATGATAATCTCCAGATTTATCATTAAACATAAAATGAGTCGACTTTTAAGTTTAATCCCTGGAGCGGTAATGGTTTTATTTTGTGTCACTGTTTTACAGCCAGGATTTACGCATACTATATTATTAGCTAACTTTTTCTTCATTCTTGCTATGGGTAGTTTGTTTGAAGTGTATAAAGTATATAACCCAATCGGTACCTTGTTTAATAGTGGTTTCTTTTTAGGATGCGCCTCTTTTATATATAAACCATATAGCATTTACATTTTTGTCATTGTTCTTGGAATAATAGCTTTGAGGTCTTTTAAGCTTAAAGAAATCCTTCAAGTTTTTTTAGGCTTTTTGTGTCCCCTTTTTCTGATAGGTGTCTTTATGTATTATAACAATAGTTTAAATGAATATCTGGATTACTGCAAAATTTCGTTCAGTATACCTAAAGTTGACTTTAGTAATTACAGAGATCTTATCAAACCAATTATTACTATAATCATAATTATCTTTTTGATATTTAAACAAAATGCGCTTAGAAAAAAGAAAAAATTTGACGCCATAAAAAAGGTTGAATTAAACTATTGGATTTTGTTTTTTGGCTTTTTTACATTATTCTTTGTAGAAGCAATTAGCCCAATTCATCTCTTAATAATATCTCTTCCAATTGCTTTATTAAGTGGGTTAATTCTTGAAAATAAAGAGAATTCGATTACAAAAGAATTTGTCTTCTTAGGTTTTATAGGTTTCTATTTTATGTTCATCTTTGGCATCATTTAATCATGCATACCTACGAAAAACATAGGCGTCCCAATTGGTGTAGCGACATCAATTATCTTTTCAGTTATAAATCCTCCATCATCAACACGTAAGACAACTTCTGATTGCTCTGGAAGCGTTTCTATACAAGCATAACACAACAAAGAAGCAGACATACACAAGTCAAGATTTAACTCTGAAATTAAAACATCTAGATTTAACAGATGTCCTCTTGGGTCCTCAATGGTTTCTATAGGTTCAAGATCTTGGATAATATCATTTACCCTTTCTTGAACTATTTGAACATCTTCAATTATGACGGCCTCACAGAATTTACTTAATCTATCAATTTGACAAGAAGAAAAGATTACAAGCAATAAAATCAAGGAGTAGAAATGTTTTCTCATCGTTTTTTTATTTACTGACGAGCCCAGCTGTTTCAATATTTTTAATGGAACGTTAAATTCCATTAATAAAATATTAATTAAGCAATATCTCTTTTCATTTTCTTATGTATCAAGGTGCTCATCACAATCGATAACACGCAATAAGCCGTGAAAAATATAATACCAGAAGATAATTTTGAGTAGTTGACTGTATCAATTGCTGAAGAGGAGGTTTGCCCAGATAAATCCCCAAGTTGAGAACTTAATAAGCCATAAAAACCAATGTATGACATAAAAATTGCTACAACAAAGACGTCAGCCATGCTCCATTTACCCATGTAAAAAATGACTATTTCGACAAACTTCTTTTGCCTCATTTTTTCAAGATATAAATACATCCCGCTTAACAACATTTTTAAAAATGGAAGCACAATACTGAAAACTAAAATAAGAATACCTACAATTTTTAAGTCAATGCCCTTCCCTTCCAATAACGTTCTCGTTACATCAACAATACTCTTGCTTTGGTAATACATGACTTGCTCGTCAAAATGTATATTCTCTCCTAATAAACTCACATCCACTGAAGTCAATCTGGCATCCAAATCAATCATTGGAAGCGTCAAACCTAAGGTCAATGAAATAATACAAATCAAACCCAACCACAACATCGATGGTTTGAAGTTAAGCGTCTTCATACCAAGTAGAAGCAAAATTACTGAAATCAATAATCCACCAATGGTTTTGATTAGAAATTGCTCTTTTACTTCTATAGTATCTTCTACTTTTCTGATGAGCTTGGTATTGGTAGCTTGAATATTATCGGTTCCATATTTTTCAAAATATGGCATTCGTGGATCTTCTTTCTTCTCACCTAATTCATCTGCTAGCATATCTCCTATAGATTCGCTTATTGCCGCTTTGATCTCTGGTATTTTTCTTTCCAACTCATTCATTAATGATTGTGAAATTGTTGGGATTTGAGATTTAAAATCTATTTTTTGAATTTCCTTTTCAATATTCTTTTTGAATAAGCCTACGAACATTTTACCCAGCGATTTGCTTTTTCCATCTTCAGCCTGGGCTTCCATCAAAACATCTATAAGCTTTCCAGATTCGAAGTACTCTTTGTATAATTGGTTTAGATAAATTTCAATTTGGTCTTTAATGCCGCTCATATCTGAAGCATTTATTTCAAATTGATCCACATTCTTTTCTAGGATACCAAATACCTTTTCTTTCCAAATATCTAGATTAAATAATCCATACTTAATCATGTTCACTTCAGCGAAATCATATTTATATTCATTTTCCAGATTTGAAACATGATATAAATGTTTACCATTCCAAGAAGAAAATAATAAAATGGAAGCTATAGCTATTGAAAGAATGTATTTCATTGTAATTTATAATTCGAATAACGAAAATATCGAAGCTTTACGTATTTCAGCTCTCACTTCTCTTTTGTCTATTATATAATAATGAGATTAGTAATGTAAAAGTTACAATAATAGGACTTCTATCTTAAAATTGCATCCAAGGATATTGACTTGTCAAATCATTAATCTTTTGGGTTCTGTTTTTTTCAAACTTTTTATATTCCTCAGAATCCGGAAACAATGGCTTATGTTGTAAAGATTGGTTGACATTTTTTATGCGATTTCTCAAGTCCTCTTCTTTTTCAAATAACCCAAATTTTTCAAACCGATTAAATATAATATCCAAAGCTAAATCATTTGGGTGAATGAGGTCTCTTTTATAAAATCGATAATCTCTTAGGTCATCAATCATAATTTCAAAGGAAGGGAAATAATGACAACGATCATTTTCATTTATAAATTCATGAATGGCATTTAGACAGATGGCTTTACTATGCATGTTTTCTACAATACCATCTCGTGTATGTCGGACTGGACTTAACGTAAAGATGAAGTTAATCTCCTTCTGGGAATTGTCATCTAATAACTGTTTAATTTCACTCAATGCTTCTTTTATTTGTTCTTTAGTCAGCAGTTGTCTTTTGAAACAATTACTTGGACGTTTATGGCAATTATTTACAATATTACCCGTCTTAAGATCCTCAAATACGAAAGCCGTTCCTATCGTTATAAATACGTATTCTGTTTGTTTAATAAATTCAGAAGCCCTTGAAAGATTGAGATTTGCATTTAAAATATAGTCTTCTTTATTTGATTTATTAAAACTTGAATGAAAATCTGAGTGAGACCAAATGCCATTTTGATTATTAAGTTGGTCTTCAGGCAGCGAATCAGATGAAAAAACCCTCTTTAGAATAGTCAATATGCTGATGGGATTAAAAGTAATGCCAGCAGGATTTGTAAAGATTTGATATTGAAGCGATTTCAACTTTTGCGCTATTTCCACAGAAAAGCAAGATCCAAGGGATAATATCTTTTGTGAATACAGAATTTTGGGTTCTAATTCTTGAATTTCTATGGTCGTTCGCCATTTAATTTCCATCATTTATGGCTTTATTTAACATTAAAATTGTCATATGATAAATATCTTTAATTTACTACGCTTTGTGGCATATTGATTGCCTTTTTTATATAATGCGGTAATGATATATGAATAATTTATTAACTGTTTTATATACCTTTTATTGATATTTCGTCAATTTAAAGTCTTGAGGGCTATAAATTGTCTGAATATTCATTATTTGTATTAATTTAGTCGTTCCCGTTGACTGAACTAACGAAAGTTAAATTTATGAAGATGAAGATTACAAGATACTTATTTGTTTTTGCTGCACTTTTAGGTGGGCTAGGCTCAATAAATGCACAAGACATACACTTCTCACAGTTTTACATGTCACCTTTAAATTTGAACCCAGCGATGACTGGTGTGATGAATTGTAATACACGAGTTGTAGTAAATTATAGAAACCAATGGTCGCAAGTATTAAAAGGAGATGCTTACAGTACATATTCTGCATCGTATGATCAGAAAATAGCTGTAGGAAGATCTGATTACTTCGGTATCGGTGGAACCTTATGGGGCGATACTGCTGGTGATTTGAACTACGGAACGACAACAGGAAGGATATCATTCTCTTATGCTAAAAAAATGGGGGGCTACAGAAAGTCTGCTAGATATTTGGTATTTGGAGCAGACGCTGGTGTATCTCAAAGAAAAATTGATTTAACAAATGCACGTTGGCCTTCACAACATGATGGTAATGGTGGTTTTGATCCAACGCTTGATGGTGGATCAACTAATGTACAAGATCCAGATTTCCTTCACGGTGACTTGTCTGCTGGACTAATGTTTTTTAATGTAATGGACGAAGCTACTAATTGGTACTTGGGTATTGCTTTACACCACTTAAACCAACCTTCAGTTTCATTTACAGGAAACCAAGAAACATTGACAGGAAGATTAACAGCACATGCTGGTGGTCAATTTGAAATCAACAGAGATTTCAGTGTACTTCCAGGTGTTATTTATATGTCACAAGGACAACACAAAGAATTAAACTTAGGTGCTTCGGCAAGATTTAACTTAGGATCTCGTTCTGATGGACAATCTTGGCAACTAGGTGGATGGTACAGAATAGGAAATAAAGTTGAAGGTGGTATCCACTCAGATGCATTTATTCTTTCTACAAGATTTGATTACGGAAATTATGGGATCGGATTTAGTTATGATGTAACTGTCTCTAAATTAAGTCAAGCAGGAAGTGCTAATGGTGCTTTCGAATTTTCACTTAATTATTTAATCTGTGGACCAGAGAAGAGATCAGTTTACTGTCCAAGATTCTAAAAAAAGATATATTAACAAAGAAAGTTTTCTTTGTTGAAAAAAATCCTTGTCTAATTAATTTTTAGGCAAGGATTTTTTCATACCTTGAATTAAGTTTTGATGAGAAACCCATTTGCAATATATTTTCCCCTCTTTTTTAATTATTAATAACTAATTACATGTTTGGAAATACTAAAAAAACCGGTTCGGATTATTCTTCTACTTCTAATTCTTCAGCAATTAATACATTGGTTGCAGGAACTCATATCGAAGGTAAAATAGTTGCAAAAAGTGACATAAGAATCGATGGTTCTGTTGAAGGCATTTTAAATTGTTCTGGAAAGTTAATTATTGGGTCAGATGGAAAAGTTGAAGGAGAGTCGACTTGCCAAAATGCTGTTATAGAAGGAAGCTTTCGTGGAACGCTTATAGTTGAAGACACTTTAGACGTCAGAAATAATGCAAACGTTGTTGGAGAAATTAAGACTGGTAAACTTAATGTTGATACTGGTGCTGTCTTTAACGGAAATTGCGACATGGGTCAAAAAATAAAGAGCATTCCTCAAGGAGAAAAAACAGAAGCTTCTGCTTCTTAGATCATATACTTTTGAGTAAGCAACAGTTTATTAAAATATTACTTTTTTCAGGAGCAAGTTGTGTCTTGCTCTTTTTCCTTACTTCTCTGTTAATTGAGATTTCTGCTTATAAGGATTTTCTAATCTTTTCGATCATCCTTTTTTCTGTTCTATCTGTCGGAACTTATCTTTTAGGTGAGAATGCTATTAAGAGTAAAGATGGATCTGCATTTATTCGGATCGTTATTATGAATGTCTTTCTTAAGCTTGTTGGATCATTTGTGTTCGTATTAGCATATGCTAAGCTAGCTAAGCCTGCTGATAAAATGTTTTTAATACCATTTTTGATTTGCTACTTGGTATACTTAATATCTGAAACTTATTTTCTCAATATTCAAGCAAGACAAACAAAAGCGAATCCTTAATGCATTCTACTTTTGAAGCGCATCGTTTTTATTGTGAGCCTTATATCTTCCTTTTCCGAATTTTGTCCCATTAAATTCTGTCGTTTTTCTCAATTCGATTTGTTGATCTTCAGGTAATTTATTAAAAGTTTTACATTTTGAAGAACAAGTACCTTCATATTCCTTTTTACAACTTTCACATTGTATAAATAATATATGGCAAGCATCATTTGCACAATTGGTATGCGCGTCACAAGTCTCTCCACATTGATGGCACTTAGCAATAACATCACTGCTTATTCTTTCTCCCAGTCGATCATCGAAAACAAAGTTCTTTCCGATAAACTTATTTTCAAGTCCTTGCTTTTCGGCTTGTCTTGCGTATTCAATAATACCACCTTCAAGTTGATAGACATTTTTAAAACCTTTATGCTTAAAATAGGCGCTTGCTTTTTCACATCTGATACCTCCTGTGCAATACATCAGAATTTTCTCTTCTTTCTTTTCGCTGATCA
>JABDKX010000151.1 GCA_013001975.1 Saprospiraceae bacterium
TAATGGAAAATGGACAAGTAGAATTATGGGCAATAGATTTCAATGTAGGCAGTTTTGATAACTGTACAGACAGTGATAATTTATTATTCACATTTACAGATATTCCACCACCACCAAGATTTGATGAGGAGTATGACAGCAACGATGACTTGATGTGGTACAACGGAACATACTGGTTCTACAACTCAGAAGAGATAGATATAGCAACAGGAGCAGGGGAGTATGAGAAGTTAGATGCTTATGGGGATGAAGTACACAGATGGGAGCCAGGACTGAGAAGTTCAGGAGCTATCTTTACAACAGATGATGCCGATGCATCAGGATTTGCAACTATTCCAATCTATGTATGGGATGAGTGTGGTAATATTGATTTCTGTTTGGTTAACTTAAGATTAGTTGACAATGGCGGAGGAAGCGAAGCTATGATTGCTGGTCAGGTTAAAACTGAATTTGGAGAAGAAGTTGAGCAAGTAGAGACTAAATTAAACGGTCCTCTTGATTTCAATAACTATGACATGACAGATGCAACAGGAACATATGCTTTTTCAAATACACCAATGTATGCTAACTACGAAGTTAGTGGAACTAAAACTGACGATTACTTGAATGGTGTAAGTACGCTTGATTTAGTATTAATCCAAAGACACATCTTAGGTCAAACTAAATTAGATAGCCCGTACAAAATGATTGCTGCTGATGTCAATAAAGACAACCAAGTAAGTAGTTTAGATTTAATTGAGCTAAGAAAACTAATCTTAGGTATATATGACGAACTACCAAACAACGCAAGTTGGACATTGGTTAACAGTGATAACTCATTAACAGTTGAAAACCCTTGGAATTACGAAGAGTCTAGAGCAATTGCTGATTTAACAGTTGATAAGGATAAAGAAGATTTCGTAGGTGTTAAGATTGGAGATGTAAATTCTAGTGTTGTAGCAAATGCTCAAAGTTCTGGTTTAACTACTAGAAGTCAAGACATAGGAATTAACTTCGAAGATAGAAGTGTTAAAGCTGGAGAATTAGTTGAAGTAACGTTATCTACAGACAGAAATGATGTATATGGATACCAGTTTACTCTTAATACAACAGGTTTAGAATTAGCTAACGTAAAGGGTAATAACCTTACTCAAAATAATGTAGGTGTATTCGCTAATAAAATAACTATGAGTTACAATGAGAATCAAGCTATCGATGCTGGAAACTTAGTAACATTAGTTATGACAGCAACTGAAGCTGGTCAATTGAGCGAAATGATCTCAATGGGTAGTGATGTTACTCAAGCAGAAGCTTATGTTGGAACTAACTTAGAAGTAGTTTCTCTTAACTTGAGAAATGGTTCAAACAATTCATTTGCACTTTATCAAAACGAACCAAACCCATTCAATGATTACACATTGATAGGATTTGAAATGCCAGAAAGTGGTTCAGCTACATTAAGCTTGTTCGACGTGACTGGTAAAGTATTGAAAGTTGTAAAAGCGAACTATGAAGCAGGTTATAACAGCGTTAAAGTAACTAGAGAAGATCTGGGAGCTGCTGGTATGGTTTACTACAAGTTAGAAACTGGAGATTATACTGCCACTAAACATATGGTAGTTATTAAATAAAAAGATTCTTTCGAGATTGAAGAATCCAGGTTGCTTAATGCAACCTGCTAGACCCAGATGAAATTCAAAAGTCTAGATTATTTTGGTTTATGAAATAAGGTCGATAGAAATATCGACCTTTTTTTATGTCTAAAATCCGAGTTATTGTCCAAGTAAGAATATTGTTGGAATCTTACCGATTTGGATTTTTGTCTTTTTCCATTCAGATATTCTTTTACAAATAATCATTTCTGATTCACCAGAGATATCTCTAGCAACACATAACGATATGTTTTGATTAAGATGTTTAATTAGGTAATCAAGCATTCTATCATTTCTATATGGCGTTTCTATGAAGATCTGCGTCTGTGCATGTTTAAAAACTGCAGACTCCAAATGTTTTAGTCTTTGTTTAAGTTCCTGTTCTTTAATCGGTAAATAGCCTATAAAAGCAAAATTTTGACCGTTTAAGCCACTGGCTGCCAAACTCATGAAAATTGATGAAGGACCAACTAAAGGATGGACTTCGTAATTATGCTTATGTGCTAGTTTTATAAAAGCTTCTCCTGGATCAGCAATTCCTGGCATCCCAGATTCACTCATGATACCAACGGAATGACTGTTTTGGAGCCATTTTAAGCCTATTTCTAAGTAACTTGGATCATTATTGTCAATTTCAATAATCTCAAGACTGTCAATAGAATAGGGAGGGTTGGTTGTTTTTATAAATCGTCTGGCTGTCCTAGCACGTTCAACAATAAAGTAGCTTAATGAATGAATGATTTCTATAGTTTGAGGAGGTAAAAGCGCATTTGTTCCTTCCGAAATCACTGTTGGGACTAAATAAACTTTACCTTTCTTGGCCATAAAATTTAGTTGATAAAATGTGTATTATCTTTTCCGAATTCCATGCCAAATTATGTTTAATTGATATACTTTTGACTTTTTTATTGGAATCAGGAGACTTAAATAAGCTATATTCTTAATTAATGGATACATATACGGTTCGCATACCTCATTTTGAAGGCCCTTTTGATCTTTTGCTTTATTTCATTCAAAGAGATGAATTGGATATCCATGATATTCCTATAGCTAAGATGACAGATGATTTCTTAACATATATTAAAGAGCTTGAATCACTTAACATTGATGTCGCTTCTGAATTTATTTTGGTAGCAGCTACGCTAATGAGAATAAAGGCAAAAATCTTAATTCCAAGGAAAGAAATTGACGAAGAAGGAAATGAAATTGATCCTAGAGAGGAACTTGTAACCAGACTACTAGAATACAAAAGGTACAAAGAAGTATTAGGCAACTTTCAGGATTTGGAACTTGAAAGATCTCTTAAACTAGAACGTGGCAATGTTTCAAAGGAAATAAAGAAACTGGCGGAGACTGCTTTGGTAGATGTTGAATTGGAATCCATTGATACGTATAAGCTATTTAAAACTTTTAAACGCGTTTTAGAAAGGTATCAAAACGTCAAGGATAAATATGTCCACCAAATAGTTAAATCTCCTTATACCGTAAAAGATCAACAATCATTTATTATTTCTTTCTTAGAAGGTAAAGAAAAAGTATCATTTGAAGAACTTTTTAGGTCAATGGAAAATAGGATTCACGCTATTGTTACATTTTTAGCATTGCTAGAACTTATAAATGCTCAGGCAGTTAGTATTATTCAAGGTCAAGAAATCAATGATTTTTGGCTAGAAATCAAAGAGAAAGTTGATTTAAAGGAAGAATAAATATTTTATTTTTTTCAACATTTTGATTCCATATTTCGACTTTTCAAAATATCATTTTCAGAATTTGATGCATCTACAATGTTTGATGTTGGTAAAGTCTTCAAAGTCAAAATAATATCCTAATAGCAACTATAGTTTGATTCTTTATACAGGCTTAAAAAAAAACTAAAAAACCCCAACATATATGGGTATTCTCTTATCTTTGCACCAAATTTAATGAACTTATAATCCGATAAAATATATGGCAAATATTGGTCAAATAAAACAAGTAATTGGTCCAGTTGTGGACGTAAGTTTTACTGGTGAAAACGCTGAATTACCAGAAATCTTAAATGCATTAGAAGTTACAAGAGATACAGGTGAAAAACTTATACTTGAAGTACAACAACATTTAGGTGAAGATAGTGTAAGAACTATCTCTATGGACTCAACAGAAGGATTAACAAGAGGAATGGATGCTGTTGATATGGGACAATCAATTGCCATGCCTACAGGGGATGCAATTAAGGGGAGATTATTCAATGTTATTGGGGATGCTATTGATGGATTAGGTAATGTTGACAAATCTAAAAACGCTTATTCTATTCATAGAAACCCACCAAAATTCGAAGACCTGTCTACGGAAACAGAGGTGTTGTTTACTGGAATTAAAGTAATTGACCTGATTGAGCCATACTCCAAAGGAGGAAAAATTGGTTTATTTGGTGGTGCTGGTGTTGGTAAAACAGTATTGATTCAGGAATTGATTAATAACATCGCGAAAGGATATGATGGTATTTCTGTATTTGCTGGTGTTGGAGAGAGAACAAGAGAAGGAAATGACTTATTGAGAGAGATGTTGGAATCGGGCATTATCGATTACGGTGAAGAGTTCATGCATTCAATGGAAGAAGGTGGATGGGATTTATCAAAAGTGTCTAAAAAGAACTTAGAAAATTCTAAAGCAACTTTCGTTTTTGGACAAATGAATGAGCCACCAGGGGCAAGAGCAAGAGTTGCATTATCTGGTTTAACTTTAGCAGAATATTATAGAGATGGAGATTTAAGTGATCCTAACGGAGGAAAAGATATCCTTTTCTTTATTGATAATATATTCAGATTTACTCAAGCTGGTTCTGAGGTATCAGCATTGCTTGGAAGGATGCCTTCTGCAGTTGGGTATCAACCAACCTTAGCAACTGAAATGGGTGTTATGCAGGAAAGAATTACCTCTACAAAAAGAGGTTCAATTACATCTGTGCAAGCTGTTTATGTACCTGCAGATGATTTAACAGATCCGGCACCAGCAACAACCTTTGCTCACTTAGATGCAACAACAGTATTGAGTAGGAAATTAGCTTCTTTGGGTATTTACCCAGCAGTGGATCCACTTGATTCTACTTCAAGAATATTGGAAAGAAGTATTGTTGGAGACGAGCATTACGATACTGCACAAAGAGTAATGAGAATTCTTCAGAGATATAAAGAATTACAAGATATTATTGCAATTCTTGGTATGGAAGAATTATCTGAAGAAGATAAATTAGCGGTACATAGAGCAAGAAGGGTACAGAGATTTTTATCTCAGCCATTCCACGTTGCAGAACAATTTACAGGTCTTCAAGGTGTTTTAGTGCCAATTGAAGATACTATCAAAGGATTTAATATGATCTTAGATGGTGAAGTAGATCAATATCCTGAAGCAGCATTCAACTTAGTGGGAACTATTGAAGATGCTATTGAAAAAGGAAAGAAAATAATGGCAGAAGCTAAATAATTAAATGATGGTATTATTAGCACTTACACCAGAAAAGGAATTATTTAACGGAGAAATTCAATCCGTTAAAGTTCCAGGAACAACCGGTCAATTTGAAATTTTAAATGGTCACGCACCTATAGTAGCTGCTTTAGGAGAAGGTGAGGTTAGAATTTTAGATGAATCTGGTAATAAATCTACTTTTAATATTAAAAAAGGATTTGTAGAAGTCATTAACAATGAAGTATCTCTGCTAATTCAGTCTTTAGCTGAATAACAGAATTGAAATAAAATGATTTAAAAGCCTTCCAAATTCTTGGAAGGCTTTTTTTATGTCCTTATTTTAGGAATAATTATTGCTTTATAAACTCAAATTGTGATATGGAATACGATAAATTACAGTTGATAGAGCATAAAGCGGAAAAATTACTGTCGGAGCTAAAAAATAGCACCGAAAGCTCTATTTATACGAATGCATTGTATGTTATCATTGCATTATTTATGGCCTCTTTATGCTATTTATATATTAAAAGTGGTAAAGATACCTTAGTATATGCTTCAGCCTTAGTCATTGGATTGATAGCTTATAAGTTCATTGTTTCTAATGCTGCTAAAGAGTTGGATGCATCTACTAATTTTCTAGCCTATAAAAGTGAAAACAAACCAGCATACGTCAAAGGAATGCTTCAATACCTTGCGTCAAATATTAATGTTCAATTATCAAGGATAAAAGCATTACGTACAGTTTATATGTTGGTATTTCCGTTTTTATTAATGATGTTTAGACAGATCGCATTAGGCAGCTTTGGTAAATCTGAATACCTATTCAACTTAATTGTTGCATTACTATTAGGTGCTTTATTTTGGTATTTTTTCTTTAAAAAACCAATTGATGAAAAAGAGGCAGACTATTGGGAAGTATCCAATCTTTCTAAAACGATTAAATTATAACCAATTATTGACCTCTTCAATGAGGTCTGGATTAACATTATATCCCATAGTTGAATGAAGTTTATCAATTGATTTCATTCGCACGTCTTCATTAATATAACAAGCGATAGTTACTAGTCCAAAACTTAAAATACCCATGTCATCAGTCATGCCTATAAGAGGAGTCAAGTCCGGAATACTATCAATTGGACTGATAAAATAAGCTAACGACCCGATTATTATTCTCTTTGCCCACGAAGGCGTATTAGAATTATGATAAGCATAGTATAAAAGCAAAATCACATAAAATCCTTTCACAGATAATTGCTTTATATACTCTAAAATGTAAGAAGTTAATTTGTCTATTTTTATAAATGGCAGTTTATTCATTATTGCTAATATTACTAAATAAACGAATTTTACGTAATAATTAGTTCATTCTAGTTATGACAAAAGTTGTTAAGTGTCTAAAAATCCAAGGTCTCGGAATTCATGTTTATTACTTAAATTATTAATTGTATAAAGAACATTTTCCAAAGATTTGATGTTGTCATGTAATGCTACAATTGAACCTTGACTGGTATATTTATTGTATCTATTCAAAACCATTTCTTTCGTTGAACGATTGTCAAAATCACCAGGCATAACGTCCCACATAATTATATTTTTGTTTTTTGAAATATTCGCATACTGTCGATAGGTTAGTTTCCCGTATGGTGGACGAAACAATTTTGAGGAAATCAGTTTGTCTGCTTTTTTTATATTTTCCAGATATTCAACGAAAGGTGTATGCCATCCAGAGAAATGGTGATATCCGTGGTTGCCAATATGATGCCCTTCCTTACGTATGTTTCTTAATAAATCAGGATATTTTTCAACTTGACTTCCTAGGCAAAAAAATGTGGCTCTAATAGACTTATCACGTAATGCTTTTAAAATATGTGGAGTGGATTCAGGACTAGGACCATCATCGAAAGTTAGAAATATCTCATCAGATTCTGAGATATTCCATGTTACATTTCTAAAAATGTATTTTAAAATGAAAGGCGTTTTATTAAAGTACAACGAATATTTTTTACTACCTCATTTTAGGTCGACGTCTTTTCCCTCCAGAACCTTGTCTCATCATGCGCATGCCTTGTTTGCCCATTGAGCGAGCTGCTTTCATTTGTCCCTTATTGTTGGACATGGCTTTTTCAAAATAGTCTAACTGATTTTTTATTTCAGCTTGAGTAATTTTTAATTTTTTTGCTTGATTGAAATAGTTAGTTGCTGCTGTCCAATTATTTTTTGTGGCTTTGATATTTGCTAATTGCATAAGCACCATTGCCTTTTCATTATCAGAAGGTAAATTCAATCCTAAAGCAGTATTAAAATACTCTTCTGCTATTTTAGATTCATTTTTTTGTGCAGCAATAGTTCCTTTCATAATATAATAAAAAGCTCTATTTGTGATGTATAACCACTTTGGTTTGAACGTAAGATTTAACCTTTGTTCTGCAGCTTCAAATTCTGAATCTTGTACAAACTGAGCAGCTGATTGAACAGTTCCTAAGAAAATATAACTCGCAAGCATTACAAATCCAATTATCCAAAGTGGAAATGCGTACCAAAATCCAAGAGTAGCAGTTAAAATAGCTCCTCCAATAAAGCCACCCAATATTAGAGCAAATTTCAAATATATATTTATTGTAAACATCCGTGTGATTTATGTTGTCAAAGGTAATACATTGCGTATCGCTATTGCAAGTATTTTTTATCAGAAAAGTAAACCAAGTTATCTTTTATGCTTAAAACTGTATTATTTGGGAAAATCTCTGAAAACTGAGATTCAAATAATTCATTTTCGTTGAGATCAGATTTGTTTGCATACATACGGTTGTATAACAGAAGTCCATTATCATTTAACTTACTTTTGAGTGTGCTTAAAAAAACATCATCTTGAAATTTTTCTGGTATTACTGCACTTTGGAAAATATCCATTAAAATTAAATCATAGGTTTCATTATTTATGCGAAGATATTGAGCAGCATCAACGACCATGACTTCTACATAGGATTGTAAATGATTCAAAGTATACTTTTGAGCCAAACGAACAATTTCCTCATCAATCTCTACAGCCGTGTATTCAAATATTCGATTAAGTTTTTTCTCCAGGATATAAATTACGGATCCTAGACCTAATCCCAGTACAAGCACTTTTTTACCAGTTAATAGTTCCCAATTAATTTTTTTTAAACTTCTATAGAAGTTGTCATACTTATCGTCAAAGGAATAAATAGCATCTTTAGTAATTAATTGATGTCTGCCATCAACCAATAAAACTTCCAAATGAGGATTATAATTTGAGGAAGTTTGCTCTAAGGAAACATCTTTAAAATAACTAAGAAATTTTTTTACAGAATAAGCCACAGGTTAACTTTCCCAAGTTCTGTAAACAGAAGAATTATGAAAAATATGTTCAAGAATGATTTTTGATTTTTCATCTAATTTTTGGTTTCGTCTTTTCATAGTTACTTCAGCAGTTTCAAAAGACTTATTAAGCAAATATGTTTTGTACCCTTTGGTTCCTCCCCAACTGAAAGATGGAATAAACGTTCTAGGATAACCACTTCCAAAAATATTGGCACTTACACCAACTACTGTACCTGTATTAAACATAGTAGAGATGCCTGCTTTCGAATGATCACCCATTATTAGACCACAAAATTGAAGCCCTGTATCTTTAAATTTATCATTTACAAAGTCCCAAATTTTAACCTTCGTATAATTATTTTTCAAATTTGAGACATTCGTTCCGGCGCCTAAATTACACCATGATCCTAAATAAGAGTTACCAAGATATCCATCATGGGCTTTATTTGTATATCCGATGATTATCGATTCGCTTACTTCACCTGCAATTTTGGAAAAAGGCCCTATGGTAGTACCTCCGTATATTTTTGATCCCATTTTTATAACAGACGATTCACATAGTGCAAAAGGTCCGCGAATCAAACTGCCTTCCATAATCTGAGCGTTTTTCCCGATATAAATTGGACCATCAGTGGCATTTAAATAAGCACCTTGAATCTTGGCACCTTCTTCAGCAAAAATATTATTTTCATTTACTAAAGTGTTCCCTTCTTGAGTAAGGTGATTTTTCTTATATCTGGTTAGAAGTTGGAAATCTTTTTCCAATTCTTCTTTATTGATGTTATTGAGCTCGAATATTTGTGTAATCTCAATAAATTTATTCTTGTTTTTTGATATATCGATTCCCTTCAGTTGTTCAATTTCTTTATTATCGATTAATCTTTCAAACTGTTTATCGTCCATTCGTGCCGCCACCAGCGTATCTTCGATAAGAAGTGCGTCATTCAATTCCAATCCGTTTATAAGTGAAATGAATTCAGGATTGGGTAGCCAACGAGAATTTATAACAATGTTATCTTTTGAAATATCGATCGGATACTTATCAGACAAATAGTCTTGAGTTATATAACTGGCGACACCATTTAAATGCTTCTCCCATTTTTCTTTGATTGTTAAAATGCCAACCCTAAGTTCACAAATTGGCCGTGTATATGTAATGGGTAAGAAGTTTGGCCACTTTTCATCGTCAAAAAGAATGATATTTTTCATAGGCTGAGAAAATGATTTGCAAAAAAAAAGCCTCAATAAAAATCGAGGCTTTTGTTATTTTATGATTCAGCTTCACTTTGTTCTTCGGCAACTGGATTCTTCTTTGAGAATTTAGCAAATTTTTTGTTGAATTTATCAATTCTACCTGCTGTATCTACAAATTTCATCTTACCTGTAAAGAAAGGATGTGAACGATTTGAAATTTCCACCTTGATTAATGGATATTCATTACCATCCTCCCAAGTAGCTTTTTCCTTAGAATTTGCTGTAGATTTACCTAACCAAGATTCTTCGATAGATATATCTCTGAAAATTACAGTTCTGTATTCTTCTGGATGTACACCTTTTTTCATTTCTTATACTTTTTTATTATTTGAATATATCTCTATATCCTTTTACTTCATATTAATTTCGGGATGCAAAAATACTTTAAAAATCTTTATAAATAAAGGCTGATTCTAAAAAAAAGCATCTTTAAAGTGTTCTAATTCAATTAATTGATGAGATTTTGAAAGTATTACAGCAATTATATCAAATCTAACCTCCCAATCGTAATTTATTTCATCCATATAACGCTGTGCTGCATCCATAATTAATGCCTCTTTTTTCTCGGAAATTGATTCTTCAGGTCTACCAAAAAGTGTGCTTGTTTTCGATTTTACTTCAATAAAAATAAGGCAATCGTCAATTTTAGCTATGATATCAATTTCTGCTTTTTTATATCGCCAGTTTCTTGATAATATCTTATATCCTTCTGAGATCAAATGCGCTATTGCATAATCTTCACCAATATTTCCTATTTCTGTTTTTGATTTTATATCGTACTTATTGTAATTACCACACTTTCTAAGTGAGATATATGCTTAAAAAAGTTTTAAATGTTACCTTTGCAAACTAATATAATTTATTGCAATATGATGAACGATTTAATTGATCAGTTTCCAGAGCAAATAATGGAAGCTATCGAAATTGGTGAGAAAGCAGAGATAAAGGCACATGATAAGCCCATTTATAAAGCATATGTTGCTGGATTAGGTGGTTCTGGGATAGGCGCAAACTACATAGGTGAGTTTATTAGAGAATCTTGTCAAATTCCTTACTGTGTAGGGAAAGGCTATTCGATTCCTAAATATGTTGATGAAAATACTTTGGCTATTTGTTCATCGTATTCAGGCAATACAGAAGAAACTTTATTCTCATTTGCGGAAATGCAAAAGACGGGAGCAAAAATAGTTATCATTTCTTCTGGAGGTAAGTTGATTGAAGGTGCCAAGGAATTGGGATTAGATTATATCCAAGTCCCAGCTAATTCTCCTTCTCCTAGAGCTTGTCTGGGTTATTCAATAATCCAACAACTTTATGTTCTAAATAAGTTAGGATTTATACCTGATACATTTAAATCGGAATTAAAATCTTCTGTGGATTTAATCAAATTCGATTCAGATGATATTAAAAAATCTGCAAAAGCTGTTGCGGATAGGATTTATGATAAAATTCCAATTATCTATACTACTGATAGAATGGAATCTGTGGCTGTGCGATTAAGACAACAGATCAATGAAAATGCCAAAATGTTATGTTGGCACCATGTTGTTCCAGAAATGAATCACAATGAATTAGTAGGATGGAGAGAGAAGCATGAAAATGTTGCTGTAATATATTTAAGAAATCATGATGATTTTAAAAGGAACCAGTTGAGAATTAAAATTAATCAGGAAATTATTTCTAAATACAGCGATACAATTATTGATATCTTTTCAAAAGGATCAAGTTTAATTGAAAAAGCATTTTATTTAACACACTTAGGTGATTGGATTTCATGGTACCTTTCTGAGTTAAAAAATGTAGATGCCATTGAAATTGATGTTATCAATTATCTGAAATCCGAATTAGCTAAAGTTTAACAGATGTCTAATCAGTTTCTTTGGGGTATAGATTTAGGAGGAACAAAAATTGAAGCCGTTGTTCTTGATGTCAACAAGCAATATGAAATTGTTGAGCGGAGAAGAATTCAAACTGATGCTCATCTGGGATACGAATCCGTTATAGAAAACATTTATATATTCTTAAACCAGATGTCTAAAGACTTAGGAATTCCATTAACCCATTTGGGCATTGGAACACCTGGTTCAATAAATCCTTATACATCTAAACTTCGAAACTGTAATTCAGTCTATTTGAATGGCCATCCTTTTAGGGATGATCTTGAACAGAAATTAAAGATTCCAGTACGGATGACTAATGATGCAAATTGCTTTGCTATATCCGAATATAAAATGGGTGTTGTCCACGATATTTTGCCTGATGCTCAATGCGTGTTTGGCTTAATTATGGGCACGGGTGTAGGGTCTGGCATTGTTGTAAATGGTAAAATATTGGAAGGAAAAAATGGAATTGGTGGAGAATGGGGGCACAATTTTTTAGACAAGTCAGGAGGTAAGTGCTACTGTGGTAAAATCGGCTGTGTGGAAACCGTTCTTTCAGGTCCAGCGTTGCAAAAATTTTATTTGAAATCTTCTGGCAATAGTAAAAGCTTAAAGGAAATAGTTGCAGCCTATAGAGAGGGCAGTGACGTGCATGCAACAGCTACAATGGAAAGGTTGTTTAATTTTTTTCCATTAGCCATTTCTACTATTATAAATGTCATTGATCCTGAAGTTATTGTAATGGGTGGAGGATTAGGCAACATTGATGAGATATATACTGAAGGAATAAAAAGACTGCCTGAATTTGTTTTTAGCGATTACATTGAGACCCAATTTGTAAAGCCAAAATATGGCGATAGTTCTGGTGTTCTTGGTGCAGCATTATTGTGGTCTTAAACTTTTATATTCACCAACTTAACTTCATCTAATAAGTATCTTCTATAATTAAGCGCATGTTTTCGCATGAGTTCTAATTGTTGGCTGGTAAATTTGTGCACATCTGAATGATATGACATGTGATTTTCACTTTCATGAGCCGATGAAAACAATCCATTTTTCTTTTTTTCAGAATCATTTAGTTCCCATGGATGATAAAGACCAAGAAAGTGTCCTATTTCATGTACTAATGTTGTTTTGTCTGATAAGCCATCAAAAGAAATAAATACGCGATCAAATTCTGGGCTGTTATATTGATAACTTTCATGACCTGATTTCAATCTGGGTGTAAATCCCATAAGTGCAGCCCCTTTATCATCTTTTACATAGGTATCAAATATATAGACGTTGATACCACCTTTCTTTTCTATTGGTGATAAGTATTGTTCGATATTGATATCATTTTGACCTAAAAAGTAACTATATAAATCAGGCAGATATCCTTGAATAGGGTCTAAGAAAAGTTCATCAAAATTGAATTGGATTTCTCCATTAAATTCTTGATTTATAAATTCAATGTTTTCTCCTATCGCCAGTGATACCTCTTCAGACATATGTTCACGCCCCATGACATAGATGTTAATATTCATTACAGGAATTTCCTTTGTTTCTACTTTAGAAGTTGAATGAAAAAACGTATCCGAGTTGAATGCGACTTCATTGTTAGGCCAATTTACAGATGTAAATGACACGAGTACAATTATATATAACCATAGGTTTGACATTAAATAGTAAACCTGCAATTACCGATCCTTATTGCTTAAAATTTTGCTAAATGTAAGATATGCGATATATTTTATTATAAATTGCTATAAATGCAACATAAAGACAAAGTTGCTTGACATATGATTTTATGTCGTTTAAAAACCATTTATAAAATCAATATGCTTTGGCAAACAGAACTTTTTTGGTTGAAGGATTGCCTGAATAAACACACACGCCCTCGGAATCTGGTTCATCAACCTCGATACATCTCAAAGTAGCCTTGGTCAATTCTTTAACTTTTAATTCGGTTTCTATCGTGCCATCCCAATATGCTTTCACAAACCCACCTTTCTCGTCAATTACTTTTTTGAAGTCTTCAAAGTTGTCTACCTCAGTGATGTGTTCATCTCTGTATTTTTTAGCTCGATTGAATAAGTTATTTTGTATGTCGACAAGTAAGTCATCAACATGTTGATCTATCTGTTCTAAATTAACCGATGTTTTTTCTTTGGTGTCTCTTCGTGCTACTTCAACAACTTTATTTGCCAAATCTCTCATGCCTATGCCAATTCTCACTGGAACACCTTCCATTTCATATTGAGCAAATTTAAATCCTGGACGTTTTTTTTCGTCTTTGTCAATTTTGACTCGAATTCCTCGAGCCTCTAGTTTCTCTGAGATTGTATTTGCAACCTCCATTATTTCATCCTTAGGTTTTGGAATTGGAACAATTACAACTTGAGTTGGTGCCAACCTTGGCGGAATTACCAAGCCTTCATCATCTGAATGCGTCATAATCATGCCACCTACTAATCTTGTGGATACACCCCATGAAGTTGCCCAAACATATTCTTCTTTGTTGTTGCTGTCTGCAAACTTAACATCAAAAGCTTTGGCAAAATTTTGACCTAGAAAATGTGATGTACCAGCTTGTAAGGCTTTGCCATCTTGCATCAATGCTTCAATTGTAAATGTATTATCAGCTCCAGCAAATCTTTCATTTTCAGATTTATAACCTTTTATAACAGGCATTGCCATATAATCTTCAGCAAATCTCGTATAGACTTCATGAATGAGTTCTGCTTCTTTTTCAGCTTCTTCTTTTGTAGCGTGTGCTGTATGCCCTTCTTGCCACAAAAACTCAGCTGTTCTCAAAAACGGCCTTGTTCTCATTTCCCATCTGACAACATTAGCCCATTGATTGATTAAAAGAGGGAGATCTCTATAAGATTGAATCCAATCGCGATAGGTATTCCAAATAATTGTTTCTGATGTAGGCCTTACAATGAGTTCTTCTTCTAGTTTAGAAGATGGATCAACGACAACACCTTCACCATTTGGATTATTCATCAATCTATGATGGGTAATAACAGCACATTCTTTTGCAAATCCTTCGACGTGTTTTGCTTCTTTACTTAGAAAGCTCTTGGGAATAAAAAGGGGGAAATATGCATTTACATGACCAGTGTTTTTAAACATTTTGTCTAGTTGTGCTTTCATGTTTTCCCAAATGCCAAAACCCAGTGGTTTTATGACCATACAACCTCGAACTGCGGAATTATCTGCTAACCCAGCTTTTTTCACAATATCATTATACCATTGGGAATAATTATCCGCTCTTTTTGTTATCTCTTTTGCCATTATTAGTGTTAAGATTGGCTTTTATAAAACCTATTTATAATAAAGAATGTAAATTTAAGACATTCAAAGTTGTTAGTATAACTCAGAGGATTAAGAATCATATCTTAATTTTAGTTAAGAAACTAATAATTGTTATTAAAATAGAACTTTATAGGAATAATATTTGTCAATATTATTAAATGTCAAAATGTTGATTGTTTTTAAACTTTAACAAATGTTAAAGTCTGATTTAACAAGATTTAACTAATCACTAAGCAGTTTTGTAATAACTTCGAAGTATTGGTTTTAAGATCAACTTTTGTTTTAAAAAATTAAATTTACGACTTATGAAAAATATATTTCTTTTCGCGCTTGTAAGTATCTTATCAGCAACAGGAATGTATGCTCAGTTTGATGATCTTTATTATGAAGAAGATACTGATAATACATACTATACCGATTCTGATGACGATTACGATGATTATGATTACTATGACGAGGAATATGATGATGATTACGAAGATTATGAATATTGGTCAGAATACGATGGATATTATGGATCTCGTGTAAGAAGATTTAGAAGAACGAATAATTGGGCTAGAATTGGATTTTACAGCTCTGCATGTATTAGTCCGTTTTACGATCCATTTGATCCTTTTTACTCTAATTATGATCCTTACAGATATTCTAACAGCTTGATCGCTTTTTCAATATCAACACCATTCTATAGATTTTATAATCCCTATAGATTCTTTTCTTATAATCCTTACAGGATAAGTACTTGGAGACCTTACAGCTCTAATTCTTGGAACAATGTAGGATGGGGAGGATATTATAATGGTGGTTATGGAAATAATTGGTGTCCACCGGGTGGCGGTTACGCTAACAACGGATTCTATGGTGGCGGATATTCAAGAAACGTTGTGATTGATAATAACTTGTCTTCAAATCCAAAAGGAGTTTACACTGGTTCGAGAAGAGGAGGATCTACATCAAGTTCTTCTGAAGGTGTAAGAAGAAGTCCAAGAGTCAGTGGTAAAAACGAAATTATCAGTTCTTCTGATTCAAAATTAACAGAAGATACTAATGTTGCATCAAGAAGAAAAACAATGAGTCCATCTGGTGAAAGGTCACCTGTAAGATCTGCGGAAAGAAGTTCTGAAAGATTTTCTAGCACAAAATCTGAAAGACCGTCTCGAAGACCAAGTTTTGCTAGAAATTCTAATAGAAGTGAAACTTCTCCTCGACCGTCTCGAAGACAGAGTTTCGAACGTTCAAATTCTGGAAGTTCTAGAACAAGTTCAAGACCATCTAGAAGAACATATGAATCACCAAAAACATCGCCTTCAAGAAGCAGTTCTAGAAGTAACTACAGCAGTCCTTCACGAAGCAATTTTAATTCTTCAAGAAGCAGTGGTTCAAGTTCGAGAAGTTCTAGTGCGAGAAGTTCTAGTGCGAGAAGCTCTAGTTCAAGAAGTTCAAGTGTGAGAAGTTCTAGTTCAAGCAGATCTTCTTCACCTAGGAGAAAAGGATAAGAATAAACTAAAGGCAAAAAGAAATAAAAATAAAAGGTGGACCAATCGTTTGGCCACCTTTTTTATGCCCTTTTTTTAATCGATCTATAAATTTACATTTGATAGTTAAGTCATTAATTATCAGATTCAAAATCAACAATTATGAAACGAATATTATATATACTATTGACATTACTAAGTTTTAATTTTTTATATGGACAAAACTTAGCAGATGCTGTTAGATATTCTACTTTATTACCTGGAGGGACGGCCAGAACAATGGGAGCAGGTGGTGCTTTTGGCGCAATGGGAGGAGATTTTGGTGTATTAACCATTAACCCTGCTGGTGTTGCAGATTTCAGGTCTAGTGATTTGAGCTTTTCTTTTTCATTTAATGGTGGAGAAACCAGCTCTCTTTTAAAAGGAGGGAACTCAAACGTCGAATCTCATGTGAGCGAACCAATACTAGACAATATTGGCGTCGTTTTTCACGCACGTCCAAACGGAGGTTCGTTGATAACGAATAATTTAGCCATCGGTTTAAACAACCATAATAATTTCAGACAAGACTTTTTATTTTCTGGTTCAACAAAAGGAAGTATAACTGAACGATTTGCTGAAAGAGCGAATAATAGAAGCCCTGAATTTTTTGACGTTTTTGAAGCCGAATTAGCTTGGGAAACAGGTGCAATTTATGACTTTGATGAAGATCTGGTTTATGAAACGGATATAGATACAATTCGTGATGTATATAAACAACAAGATGTCTCAAGATCAGGAAAGTTAAATGAACTTGTCATTGCTTGGGCTGGAAAATTTAGAAACAATTTTAACCTTGGTGTAGGCATTGGAATCCCGTTTGTAAGTTTTGAAGAAACAAAGATTTATCAAGAAATTGATGAAGGAGATAGAATAGAATTCTTTGACAATTTGACTTTTGAAGAAAGACTTGTTACGAAAGGAACTGGCTTTAACTTTAAAATCGGAGCTGGTTATACTATTGACAGAACTATAAGACTAGGACTATCATACCAAAGTCCAACTTATTTTAATTTGGATGATAATTATGAAAATAATTTAAACTATACGTTTACTGCGGATAATGTGAGAGAAAGCTATGACAGCAGATCTCCTGAAGGCAGATTTGAATATAAATTAACAACGCCATCAAGATTAACGGCCAGTGTCGGAACATTGATAAAAACAGAAAAGTTAAAAGGATTTATAAATGTAGACGCACAATTGGTTAGTTATGCCAGCAACAGATTTAATTTTACTGAGAACAATGATAGTCCTAGCGAATTAAATTATGAGAGAGAAGTCAATGCCTTAATAAAAGAGGATTTGAGATCTACAATTAATTTTAATATTGGAGGTGAAGTTGCCTATGAGAAATTTAGAGTGAGAGGTGGTTTAGGATTAGTGGGGTCACCATATGAAATTGATGATGGCGCTACATTTAATAAAGTATATTCTCTTGGCGGAGGATTTAGAGGAGAAAGGTTTTATTTAGATTTTGCATATCAATTAAGAACGATTGAAGAAGGATATATTCCTTACCAAGTCTTAGATGATAATAGAAATCAGTTTGTTACGAATGAAACCGATATTTCTAAACTCATTTTTACTGTTGGATTTAAAATATAGATCGCTAAAATTTAGTAATTTGGGGCTGTTACTTGCTGATTTCCTATAAAGTAATTTATTAATCAATCTTAATTTAGTTTTTATGTTTAGGCGAAATGTGCCCCAAAATAACCCATATGGCAGAAGGAGAGGCGGAAGGAGTTTTAAAAGTATGTTGGTTGTATTTGTACTAATGGGTGGTTTTTATTTATTCAAATACTTTTCTACATCGCAAGTCAATGAAATAACGGGCGAAACCCAATTTGTAAGCCTTACTCCAGATCAGGAGGTCGCAATAGGCCTTCAAAGTGCACCATCTATGATTCAGCAACATGGCGGCTTACATCCAGATCAGGAAGCTCAAATTTTTGTAGATCAAATTGGAGAACGCTTAGTAAACAATACCATAGTCAGACAATCAGGCTATAGATATGATTTTCACCTATTGGCTGATCCTAATGTTGTAAATGCGTTTGCATTACCTGGAGGCCAAGTTTTTATAACAGCAGCTTTATTCTCGAGATTGGAAAATGAACACCAATTAGCAGGTATTCTAGGACATGAAATTGGTCATGTTATTCATAGACATGGAGCAGAACGGATCGCAAAAATGGAATTGACAAAAGGACTTACAGGAGCAGCTGTCATTGCTTCTGGAGATTATGGAACAGCACAAGCTGCGCAGATGATTGGTAATCTTATCAATATGAAATATGGGCGAGATCAGGAACTGGAATCTGATGACTGGGGTATTCGATTGATGCTTGAATCTGGTTTTGAACCTTTAGAAATGATTAAAGTAATGGATATCTTAGAACAATCATCTGGAGGAAATAGAAAGCCTGAATTTCAAAGTTCGCATCCTAGCCCTGAAAATAGAAGAGAAAAGATACGAGAGGCTGTTGAACGGTATCGGAGACAAATGAATTAACTATTATTAAAATATCTGGTTTGTATAGAACTATAATTACCTATATTTCATTATTATATCAGAATAATTACTTAAATTAAATTAGAAAAATGAGTTTATCAAATTTTAATAAATCATCTAATCCTATGTTGAAAAATAGGAGCTTTGCTAAAGTTGATGCGTTAGAAAAAAGAACTGGAGGTCCATTTATTGCAGGTGAAAACCAAATGACAGTTAATGGAGCAGTAAATAGAACCTTTATATTAGTGGGCATAACGCTGATAACCTTTCTATTTAGCTATGCCTTTCCAAATCCACTTTTTATGTGGGTAGGTGTTCTCGGTGGAGCAGGTGTTTTTATGCTTACAAGTTTTAAACCACATTTAGCGCCAATAACAGCTCCTATTTATGCCATATTAGAAGGATTATTTATTGGTACTATTTCTTTTTATTATGCTTCCTTATTTGATGGCATTATATTCCAAGCAGGAAGTTTGACAATTGCAACATTATTAACCATGCTACTTGTTTATAAGTCAGGATTGATAAAAGTGACAAAAAGCTTCCGAACAGGTGTTTCAATGGCAGTTGGAGCGATCATGATGGTATATATCGTTCAACTTATAGGGAATTGGGTAGGATTCAATGTTCCATATGTATTCGATGGAGGGCCAATAAGTATTGGTATAACAGTAGTCATTTTAGGCGTTGCAGCTTTAAATTTGCTTTTGGATTTCGATAATTTTGATAAAGGAGAGCAAATGGGAGCTCCAAAGTATATGGAATGGTTTTATGGAATGGCGTTATTATTTACAATTGTATGGTTATACGTTGAATTCTTAAGATTGCTATCATACCTACGCGATTAATAAAACAAACGTTTTTTAGGATATAAATGAAGGGCTGGCATAAATGTCAGCCCTTTTTCATTTATTTTTTACTGCAAAGTACTTGTCATCAATTTTATAAAAATCTATTTTTCAATAAGTTACATATAGAATTTTATTCAAATCGTAACTTATAGCATGTCATTTCTGGTATACCTACGTAATATTATTTAGAGCATTCTTGATGTATCTTTGAATTGTCGTTGATTATAAACGGCCACTGATTATAACAATCTGCTATTTATTAAGGGTGAATATCAAATTGAAATAATCAGAGATTATTAAGTGGTTAAATGTTAAGGTCATGAAAATTTTTATTTTAAGCTCATTCTTATGTTTAGGTATTTTAAGTACAACAACTGCTTCTTCAGATCCTATCGTGTCATTAAAAGTAATTTCAAATTCAAAAGTTGAATTTGAGCTTAATGATATAAGTCAAATAGGTATGTTTGAAGATGCTGTTTATTTTCCGCAAGCTAATGTTATAAAATTTGAAACAAGATCTAAGATTAGATTTATTCAAGTTTTTAACTCACAGGGAGTCATGCAATATCAGCTTCCGGTAAGATCTAAAAATGTTAAAATAAGTAAGTCATTATTTTCTAAAGGTGAATATCGTTTAGGATTTATGATAGAGAATGAAGATGAAATCTTGTTTACGAACCTAACGGTTAATTAATTGGGGATAGAATTTTTATTGTTAAAGTCAAACAATATAATTAAGGGTGTAAAGTTATATTCCAATTTTTTTTAAAAGGCTTGTCCTTTTATAACATAAGTTTAAAATGAGATTTTCTAACAAAAGACCAGCAGGGGTGCTGGTCTTTTTCTATTTTATGTATTACTTTAGTGATTAATGGAATTTAAAGACATTAAATACTTAGCTGCTTTCATCATTCCCTTTTTAGTATTTTTAGGATTATATTATTCTGGTATATATTCTTTTGCGGCATTTATTTTTGCTTTCGTTATTATTCCACTTGTAGAACCTTTTTTCTTATCCTCTGAACAAAACCTAAATCCTGAAGCCAAAGTCTCGAAAAGATCTTCCTTTTTTTTCGATTTCTTATTGATTTTAAATCTACCACTCATCGCTGCTGCATTATTTATATTGGGACAAAAGATAAACTCTGGCTCGCTTTCTAATTTAGAAATAATAGGGTACGTATTATCATTTGGCACATTCCTAGGTGCTTGTGGTATCAATGTAGCGCATGAGTTAGGCCATAAGGAAAATAAATTTTATAAACTGCTTTCTGTCGCTCTGTTATTGCCTTCATTTTATACTCACTTTATAATCGAACACAACAGAGGTCACCATAAAAATGTAGGTACTCCCAAAGATCCTGCATCTGCGAAAAAAGGAGATCTTATTTATTCTTTTTGGGTACGCTCTATTATTGGCTCATATATTAATGCTTGGAAACTAGAACATCAGAGAATCCGTTCGAAGAAATTTGGTTTTATCTATAATGCAATGATTTGGTTTACAATAATGCAAATTATTTATGCATTGAGTTTAAATTACTTTATTGGTACAAAGGGTTTATTAATTTTTCTACTTATTGCAATAATTAGCGTTATTTTCTTAGAATCAATTAATTATATCGAACATTATGGATTGAGGAGACAATTATTGGAATCGGGGAGATACGAAAGAGTAATGCCCAAACACTCTTGGAATTCTAATCATTATTTTGGCAGAATCGTATTATACGAATTAACCAGACATTCTGATCATCATTATTTGGCGAATAAAAAATATCAGATTCTTGACCATCATGACGATTCTCCTCAGTTGCCATTTGGTTATCCTGCAGCAATGATCATCAGCCTAATACCACCTTTATGGTTTAAGTTTATACACCCACATTTAGATTAGATTATCAAAAAGAATGTCAATTATATTGCAATTCGGTAATCTGATTTATTTAAATTTTTACCATAAAACCGTTTTATAATTATACTCAGAGCTTGCCAGAGGTTATGTAACTGAGTAATTAACAATGGGTTTAAGTATATATTTTAATTAAAATATAAACTGATTCCATATTCATATTGATAAATTAGGTGACTTTAAATAAATAGTTTCTGGCGTTACATTTGTTTTAAATAGAATACATAAAACGAATTTTCTGGATTATGCCAAATATCTTCATATATTTAAAAAGGGAGCATTATGGCAATAATATTTTGCGCATAATCCAGACTTTTTATTTCAAAAGTCATGAAAAATTATGTTCTATTACCTCTATTTTGTTTTACATTACTAGCAGCTCATTCTTCCAATCTTAATTTTAACCAAATCCTCTTACTTTTCGAGACTAATCATGTATCGGTATATTTAAAAAATGAAAGTCAAAGAGAACTTTTTTTATCAGCTGCGTATTCTTATGAGTATTAGAATTTTTTATTCGATACTTATCAGAAAATAGATTTCATTCAAATCTTAAATGAAAGAGTAATTATGGAATTACAAATTCCTGTTCAATCTTTCCATTTTCAACTTAAGAAAAATGTGTTTTTATCTGGGAGATATAGGATTGGAATTAAATTTGTCAATAATCCTAAGATGGAATTTATAAATTTAGAATCTAAGAAGTAATATCTTCAAATATGCTGTTCAATATTGAGATTGTGATAAGATAAGTTGGCTTAACACCTCCTACTCCAAGTCCTCCTGATGCTAAAGTTGAACCAGTTTTTAATGGATTATCAGAAGCATAATAAGCATATCTTGTTTTGACAGACTTGTTGACACTTTTTCTAATTTTAGATGCCGCCTGAATTGCTTTTTGATAATGTGCGCCTTCCATTTCAAGTCCGATGGCCTTCCACGAAGAGTTAGCAAAATATCTGAGTATGTCTTTATTTTGAAGCGAAGTTCCCATCACTGTAATCATTGGACCGTTATACACTTTCAATCCACTACCTTCGAAAATTGAAAAATCAAATTCATTTATAAAAGGGTAGTTGTCTGCACTTCCTTCAAAAATATGAGCATCTGGAACCATGATATCGCCTTTGTTTCCTTTTAAGATGCCGGCTTTACCCATTATGTTTACAGATTGAATGTCCAGATTAATTCTATTGTTATTTTTATCGTAAGGCTTCAGCAATTCATCCATCAACTCATAGGCTTGCTCTCCAAATGCATAATCCATCACTAAAAGAACGATGTTGCTTTTCTTACAAACTTTTGCCAACGATTTTAATTCATTAGGAATATCAGTATTGTTTAACTTACTGCAATCAAAAACTTGACATCCAATATTGACTCCTGTTTTATCTACTATAGGAATCATTCCATTTTTTAATGCATATTTTGTTACGGTATCTCTGTCCTTTGTATTTTTTTCAGCTGACAACTTTTCAGCAATTTCTTCAATGGTACTATGGTCTGCTTTTAAAGCTGTTCGAGCATAGATTGAATTCATCACACTGTGAAGATTGGCACTGATTACATGTATCGGTTTTTCAATCAATCCATTTTTATCTAAAGTTTCTTTTATGTTGTATGCCCAATTGGTTCCAAAAATATGATGACCGATTTTATCTCTAAGTGTTGATGAAAAACTAATTTCTCGATCACTGTCATCCACAAATTCTTTTATACTATTAAGACCTAACCAATAAACTATATTAAATAAAGAATTGACTTTGTCTGCGTAATCAAATTTTTTAGCAGCAGCAACAGTTTCCTCATAAGTTCTCCCAATGAGTGTGCTCAAATAAGTATATGCCAAATCAATATTAAATTCTTCTTGATTATTAATTTTGACCATTAACTCTTCAAGCATCAACCAATCTTTCTTTTTCCTCAATTTATGATCTAACGCATTTCTTCTTATTTTTTCTGACTCAATGTACATAAAGGTTAAATGAGTCAATACATCATAAATATCACTCCGCCCTCTGGTCATTTCAACGTAAAATTGATCATCATCAATTCGGTAACAATTTCTTCTTCTTTTAGCAGGAATAATGGCTTTGTGAGAAGATTTTTCGAATCCTTCTCTGCTTATTAATTTTATAAAAGAACATTCTTCTATTCCTTGGGGCAATCGTTGAAAAATATACAACAAGCCATTAAGCTCAACTTTTTCTGTATTAGAAATGGTGCCATAAATTTCAGGTTCAAGTGCAAGCAACGATTTTATCATGGCTTCTCCAGAGACGCCAAGCGGCTTATAAGAACCTCTAATAAACAAATGTCGCATTGCTATATACAACCTTTGGATAGCGGCTCTTGAAATTTGTGCTTTACTTAGTTGTGTTGAAATTGTATCCATTTACTAGTTTGACGTATTTAATCTATTACACTTGCAAGAATTAAACCAACTTAATATGAATGAATTATATATAAAATATTTAACTAATAGGTCATTTCACGTTAAGATGAACTTAATTACTGTGCACATTGAAATCAAAATGTTGATATTTGGGTTTTTATTATTGAAAGTGTAAAAAATATGCAGAAACTTATATTGATAATATTATTTGCTTTTATAGGCTTAACGCCCTCAAATGCACAATTTGGCAAACTTTTAGACAAAGCTAAAGACAGCAAAATTGTTAAAAAAGCGAAAGAGTTAACAGGAGATGAAGGTAATCTTGATATTTCAGGTGGTTTGAAAGAAGCATTAGAAAAAGGTATAGATGAGGCGGTGACAAGTCTGTCAGAAAAAGATGGTTATTTAGAAAGCCCATATAAAATAATGTTGCCGGAAGAAGCGAAAACAGTAGTTGATAAATTGAAGTTTGTGCCTGGATTTAATAATACAGAGGAAAAATTAATTCAAAAGATGAATGAAGCTGCAGAATTTGCAGCCAAAGAAGCTACTCCTATTTTTGTAGACGCCATTAAGAATATGTCTTTTGATGATGCAAAAAAGATACTTTTTGGAGAAGAAGATGCTGCCACGAGATATTTGGATAATTCTGCAAGAAACAGTTTGTACGATGCTTTTCTACCAGTCATTCAAGACGCATTAGATCAAGTCAATGCGAGGTCTTATTGGACAACTGTAGTTGAAAAGTATAATACGCTACCATTTGTGAAAAAGGTCAATCCTCAGTTAGATGATCACGTAAATGACAATGCATTAAATGGCCTCTTTGGATTGATTGAAGTGAAAGAAAAAGGCATCAGAGAAGATATAGATCAGAGAACAAGTCCATTATTGAAGGATGTTTTTGGACAACTAGACAACAAATAGCTCTAGAATATAACGACATTTTGAATCTCGAACGGTGAGATTTGCTATAAGATGGCGTAAAAATTATATATTTATTATCAAATTGACTTTTCAAAGTGAAAAATGTCAATCTGACTTAGAAAACTATTAATATTTAAAAATGAAACAAGTACTATTTACTTTTTTAACAGCTCTAATTACATTTCCTTTAATGTCTCAAGAATCATTATTGGAAGATTTATTAAATGTGGCACCGGTTGAGATGAAAAACGAAGGTTCCGAGGAAATGCAAGCTGAATATCAAAAGACGTTTGATGAAGAAAAAGCGAAGTTGGATGATGACTTAGCAAAATTGGACGAAGATTTTAAAAAAGATGTTGGATCTTTAATGGAGAACTTCAATAAAGTTTTAGAGAAAACTGTAGAGCAAGAAGTGAAAAATGAAAAGAAAAGTGCAGTAACTACCATTCGTTCAGGTGCTATGAGTTTGAAGCAAAATAAAAAGAAAGCTTTGCAAGATTTCATCAATGTTATGACAGTCACTATTCGTGAACTACCTAAAGGCACTGTTGGGTCTAAGCAAAAAGATTTTGATGATATTGTAAAAGAGTATAAAGAGAAATTTGAAGCAGAATACGAAGCAAATATTGCTACAATTGAAAACTTTAAGAAGACTGAGCATTTAACGAAGCCGACAGATACTACGATGAATTAAATCGTATGAAAGTATAAACTAAAAAAAGGCATTGTAATTATTTTACAATGCCTTTTTTAAATGGCACAAATCTGAAAATGCCAAAACTCTCTTTTTTGATAGTATCCTCATCTATTCGCGTTATTTTGAGCATTTTCTTATCATCCCCTTTACCAACAGGAATAACCAAAAATCCACCTATTTTTAATTGTTCTACTAATGTTTCAGGTATATCAGTTGCTCCAGCAGTTACAAGAATTTTATCAAATGGGGCAAATCTAGGTGCACCTTTATATCCGTCTCCATGTAGGGTTCTGATTTTTCCAAAACCAATTTTCTTTAATCTCTCATTGGTTTGTTTAAATAATTCTATTTGGCGTTCTATGGAATATATTTTTTTACACAACAGTGATAATACACAAGCCTGGTATCCCGAACCAGTTCCAATTTCTAATATTTTGTCTTCTGGTTGTGGATCAATTAACTCGGTTTGAAAAGCGACTGTGTAAGGCTGTGAAATTGTTTGATTGGCTCTGATGGGAAATGCTTGGTCTTTATAGGCCCATTCCTCGAAGGCTTTATCTAAAAATAAATGACGTGGAACGGTGTTAATAGCATCCAAAACTTTTTTGTTTTTAATGCCCTTTTCCTTTAATATTTTGACCAAAGCCTTTCTTAATCCTTTATGCCTGTAACTCTCCATGATCCAAATGTATAATATATTATAAATATTTTTAATATGTTATCCACTTTAATAAGAATTTTAAATAATAATTTTACATTTTTGTAGTCGTTTTAGGCCATAATACAATAAAAGGCAAACACGGACACTCATTTTGATTAAAAACAAAAATTTAAATTGAAATTATGGGACACACCAAAATCAAATTCGGTACAGACGGTTGGAGAGCTATAATTGCCCAAGATTATACTGTAGATAATGTTAAGCGAGTGACTGAAGCAACAGCACGATGGATGACACAAAAAGGGATGTCTACTGTCGTTATTGGTTATGATTGCCGATTTGGGGGTGTTTTATTTAGTGAAACAGCAGCAAGCGTCTTTTGTCACTTTGGGATAAAGGTTTATTATGATAAGGATTTTGTTTCAACACCGATGGTATCATTAGGTGTTGTTAAGTTAAAAGCTGATCTTGGTGTCGTTATTACAGCCAGTCATAATCCTCCAACATATAATGGTTTTAAATTAAAATCTGCTTACGGCGGCCCAACCATTCCAAGTGATATTGCAGATGTAGAAGCCATTATTCCTGAAGATAGTTTAGGTAAATTGCCTCCGATCACTGATTTTGAGGAAAAGGGATTAATTGAGTATATCCAATTAGAAGAAATGTATATCGAGCACGTAAAAAGTGGATTTGATTTGGATGCCATTAGAAACAGTCACCTTAATTTAGCATATGATGCCATGTATGGTGCAGGTCAAAATGTGATTAAAAAACTATTCCCATCAGCTCATTTTTTACATTGTGATTATAATCCATCATTTATGGGTCGAGCGCCGGAACCCATCCATAGAAATTTGAGTGAATTGTCAGATTTAATAAAATCAAATCCTGAGATTAATTTAGGATTGGCAAATGATGGCGATGCTGATAGAATTGGATTATACGACGAGAATGGAGAATTTGTTGATTCTCATCATATTTTATTATTGCTTCTATACTATTTAATCGAGTATAAGAAATTTGATGGCAAGGTCATTACAACGTTTAGTGTGACAAATAAAATGAATCAACTGGCAGCCATTTACGATCTGGATTTAGAAACAACTAAAATAGGATTTAAATATATAGCAGAAATCATGACCAATGAGGATGTGTTGATAGGTGGAGAAGAATCTGGAGGTATTGCAGTCAAAGGACATATAAAAGAGAGAGACGGTATTTGGATGGGGTTGATGATTATGGAATTTATGGCAAAATCTGGTAAGAAGTTAAGTGAATTGATCCAATTGATCTATGATAAAGTTGGCGCATTCAAATTTGATCGTGACGACTTACACTTAGAGGAAAGTCAGAAACTGTCCATTATGGAAAAGTGTAAAAATGGAGAGATCAAATCAATTGGAGGAAGAGAAGTGATTAGAACTGAAGATACCGATGGATATAAGTTCTTTTTGACAGAAGACGATTGGTTAATGGTTAGACCATCTGGTACGGAACCTGTTTTGAGAGTATATGCACATTCTACAGATAATGAAAAGGTTCGCCAATTATTAAATGACGGCCATGCTTCATTAAAAGCTTAGTGGTTAATTTGAATATTGAATGTCGTATTATTAATTTTTCCTAAATAAATGCCGGAAGGGAATTCACGCACATCAATTCTTAAAAAACCATTTATTTCAGATTTAAAAACTAATTGTCCTTGGTTTGAACTTATAGTTATAGGAAAAGCCTTTCCTTTACTTTGTGAGAGTTGTACATTTATAAAATCATTGGTTGGATTCGGAAACGCTTTGATTGAAAAATCATCGATTTCATTAGTCGCCACAGCATCATCATTATTAAAAGAGAAAGTGGCATTTTTAATTTGGAAATCGCCCATGCCATTTGGCATTCTCGCTAAAGATTTGTCTGTTTCTTGAACACCAAATATTACTTGGTCGATGACAATTGAATCAGGACTTACTAAAAACAAAACTTCTCCAGCTTTTGCTAATTTGAAATTGGCGTGAAGACCTTCTTGATCTTTATCTCCATCTTCATCTGCCCAAACAATGAGATACCCATTCTTTGCAATTTTGGTTTCATCTGGGAATTCCCATTTTTTAAGATTCTCAGGGTTATCAGAAAGAAAATGTCCTGATAAGTCTACATCATTATTTGTGTTGTTAAATAATTCAATCCAATCATCAAATTCTCCTGCTGGATCAGTTACAGCATTTTGATTGCTTGCCATTAATTCGTTGATGACCACACCAGATTCAAAGACTAGATGCTTATCAAATGCTAATGATTCAAATTGAACAAAATGCGAGAAACTTAAGATCATTGTGACAAATAAATATGCTGAGTTCATATTTTAATTTTTAATAATGTCAAACTTAATTATAAATTAGATAAATTGTGAAAAATAGAGTCATGCATTCAATTTTATTATACATTCCAATAAGATTGACTGAAATTTAATTTTTATAAATAAAAAAAACAGACGATTTGAAAGCCACCACATATGCTGAACGACTACGAAATGCTTCAATTAGTAAATCAACCATAAGTCCGTTAAGAGAAGAGATTGGTGTTGATAATATTGATTTTGCTTATGAGATACAATATGTAAATACTGAATTTCGACTTTCACAAGGACATCGAATTGTGGGTAAGAAAATAGGGCTGACATCAAAAGCTGTTCAAAAACAACTGGGCGTTGATCAGCCTGATTTTGGAATCTTATTTAATGACATGGAAGTGCTCAATGGTCAATCTATCAGTGTTAAAGAATTAATGCAACCAAAAGTTGAAGCTGAAATCGCTTTTATTTTGGCTGAAGATTTAGATGTTGAAAATTTGACAATCGTTGATTTAATTGATTGTATTGATTATGCTTTACCAGCTATTGAAATTGTTGGCAGTCGAATCGAAAACTGGAATATAAAAATCACCGATACAATTGCCGATAATGCTTCAGCAAGCCATTATGTAGTTGGGCATACTCCTAAAACATTAGACGAATTTGATGTTGTCAATTGCCACATGCATATGCGTGTAAGAGGAGAAAGCGTATCAAGGGGAAAAGGATCAGCATGCTTAGGTTCTCCTTTGAATGCTACTTTGTGGTTGGCCAATAAAATGATTAAAATGAGGCAACCATTGCAAGCTGGTGAACTTGTATTGTCTGGCGCCTTAGGCCCCATGGCCAATATTAAGGCAGGTGATAATGTTCTTGCAGAAATTCAAGGGCTAGGAGCTGTTTCTGTTAACTTTACTGAATAATTTAAAATACTTACGTGAAAACTAAAGTTGCAATAATAGGATCGGGAAATATAGGAACTGACTTAATGATAAAAATTCTCAGGTTATCTCAGAAATTAGAAATGTCTGTGATGGTTGGAATCGATCCAGATTCTGACGGACTCGAAAGAGCAAAAAGAATGGGGGTATCTACAACTTACTTAGGCGTAGATGGATTAATTGAAATGGAAGCATTTAAAGATATTAAAATCATTTTTGACGCTACATCTGCAAAAGCCCATATTTACAATTGGAATAAGATTAAAAAATATGAGGATAAAAAAATGATTGATCTTACACCAGCTGCTATTGGTCCTTATATTATTCCTCCTGTAAATTTTTTAGATAATA
>JABDKX010000021.1 GCA_013001975.1 Saprospiraceae bacterium
TATCCATCTGTCAAACTATCGCCCATGCAAACAATTTTATTTTGACTCATCCTTCATATCATTTTTATTTATAACAAGCTAACGTATAATCATACGATACGCTAAATATAGGTCATATTTAATTAAATAACAGGTATTTATACCCTACCCATTTTTTTATTTAAATCCTAACTTTAGAGGTATTAAAAATCAACTTCAAACACAGCCTTAACCAATAATGGGTAAGACAAAATCATATAAGCGTATATACAGTATTCTTGCAGTTCCTCTCCTACTTTCAATCGTAACCCTAGTAACTTATTTATCAATTAAATATCAATGGCATTATGATATTGTAATTGGCATCACTTTAATTATTGTTATGAGTTACATTTTCATTTGTGAAAAAATTATTCCATCTAAAGTCTACTGGTTAGAAAAACCAGAAGACCTTAAAACTGACATTACCTAAATCATATGACAAAACAAACATTTAATGTTTTGGATTTTATGTTTTGGCATAAAGTGAAAGCAGGACTTTTGGAAGACAATCATCCGTGGATAACAGGAATCGATCCGAAGACGGAATCACCCATTTGGGATTAGAACATCATTTTTGCTTCACCTCGCAAAAAGGTATGGCCCGAAGCTGAACCGAAAGATGACCAAAGAATTGTTCGTCAGGTCGGTATGTTTTTAGCGGCTATGGTCAGACGTTCAAATGAGTCAGAACCAGAACTTCCGCAAGGCAGAAAACGACGTATGCCTCATGCCGTCAATTATATTCATGGATCTGTACATTACAATAGCGGTTTTTTAATTTTTAATGACTTCAAAGATGCCATGTATTATTTCTCGGATAGAAATTTTGTCAAGGAGTTGCATAGATTTACAAAGAAGGAAAATCGTGAGCATACAGTTATCTTTAGAGAACGCAATTATGATCCTGAAGATTATGCTTGGTTCTTATCGTTTTTAAGGTCTCACCTCCGTTGGTATGCCAATGCAAACGGACCAGCAAAAAAGAGAGTTCTGCATGGAACACCAAGTCCTTATCCAGTTATAAATCCAATCAATGGCAACTGGATCACCGATGTAAGCAATATCCAAAAAGAAAAAATGGACAAACTCGTCAAACCAGAAATATCAAGCTCGGAATATTTCAATGGTGATTATTGCGGCAATCAATCCGAATATACTTTTATGGAAAGATTCCATGCTTGGGGCCAACATGTTGTCACGACAGCCAAAGGATTCCAAGGAGGTCTTGTATTTACAAATCGTAAAAAAATAGAACCACACAACTGGGAAACATTTCAAAAAACGAATGGTCAATGGCGTGCCAGTTATGCGATTTCACATCCTTTTAAGTCGATTGAAAAAGCAAGAGCGGATAGATCAGAGGGGAAAAGCATCTATGTAAATTTTATAGCAAAAAAAGGAATCAAAGAATTGGCTTAAGATGAATCTCAATTGAAAAATCCTTATCTTTACATATATGATTTGTGTATTCCAAAACCTAGTAATAATTGAAGACTTAGCTAATATGCCGTCGGCAGAGCCAACTTAAAACAGGTTGTCAATATTCATGATTTGTTGTGAGCAACTTCTTGTTGCGTATAATAAAAACGTAGGTAGAGCCAACTTAAAACAAGTTGTCTATATTCACGTGTTGTTGTGAGCAACTTCTAGTTGCGTATAATAATAATAATAATAATAACGTAGATAGAGCCAACTAATGTCAAGTGTCACTTACTTTCATTGTTATTAATCAAAATAACTATTAATTGACTTAATTAAATCTTCTTTAGGTTTATTCATATTTAAGACATCAGATCACTAGATTTTGTGAAGTCGGTTAGCAATCATAAATTGGAAGATTGAACTATTAGTGATAATTAAAGACTTGGGTAATATGTCGTCGGCAGAGCCAACTTAAAACAGGTTGCGTTAATTAAAAGTACCATGCCCTCGGCTGAGCCAACTAACAACAAGTTGTGTATATTCAGGCGTTGTTGTGAGCAACTTCTAGTTGCGTATAATAATAATAATAATATCTTATACCTTATTTATCTTCTGTATAGTCAACTAACTAAAAGTCTTTTAAAATACAATAGGATCTATATAAATATTTCCACTTCATTAAAGAAATTCTGTTTTCATAAGAATAAATTGCCCAGATTCTAAATTTATCAAAAATTCAATAAATCCAATGCGCGTAGTTGATCCAAATAATTTAAACCAATTTTGTAAGATTCTTTTTCATCTAAGCTATAAATGCCCTAACTTTTATCCCAATCATATCTGGCGTAATTTTGATTGATTTTGGTTTGTTTTAAGTGAGGCGGGTTATTAATTGGTAAATGAACAATTATACCCTTGTCATTCACGCTGCGAATTATATCGGATCATTCCATTGGTGTATATATACCCACAACCTGTTCCGCACAAAACACCATCTAAAGTGATCGTTTGGTCACATGTGATAACATTGCCGCATTCATCTGCTACAACAAATGTCCGGATTATAGTTCCATGACCATTAAATGTATTAATGCCGGACACATCATCCGAGTAAGTTATTGAATTTACACTTGTGCATTGTTCAACGACAGTTGGCCATCCCAATGTACCTATTAAAGTATCAATGATACATGTATTATCGTAAGTTAAAGTTACATCAGGTGGACAGGTAACAACTGGTGGCAAAGTATCAATAACAGTTATAATTTGTACAAGATAACTTTCATTACCACAATTATCTTCATATCCCCATTCTCTTTGTAATGTAAATTCATCAACACAAGTGTAAGTAATGGTATCTTCCTGGTAATATATTTTTGTAACAGCTGAACAGTCATCCCATACAATAGGATCGTCATCTGAAGGAATAGAATCACATTGGACTGTAACATCTTCATTTCCTGAGAATTCGGGACCTGAAAGATCGTATACTTCAATATCTTGCTGGCATGTATCGGTGTTGTCACATTCATCCGTTACAATGAATGTACGGGTAACTGATAGCATAGCTGCCGGACATAAATCGGGTACTATGGCATCAATATATGTTATGCTTAAAAATCCGCAAATATCATTTATTGTTCCCCCTAAGGAGATAAAAACTGCATTGCTAACAGGTGTCTCTACTGGTGCATAATCCAATCCTGTACTGGCTTCGGTTACATCAAATTCATCACAGCCATCAACAGACAATAACGGAGGTGGGCATGTGACTTCCGGATCGGTATAATCTACAAATTCAAGAACCTGAACACAGCTATCTGAATTACCACAGTCGTCTGTGACAACAAATGTTCTCCATACCACTATCAATGGATTTGGGCATGTATTATCCGATATTACATCAGAATAACTTATGGTTACACCATTTGCTTCTTCATAAGAACCTCCAACAGTTGTAAATTGTGCAACAGTTATAATTACCGGTGTAGTACTATAGGCTAATCCACCAATACTGCCAAGATCAAGCGTATCACACCCCGTAATCTCATCAATATTAGGAGGACAGGTTAATATAATAGGTGGCATCGTATCCAGGATTGAAATGGTCTGAACCAAGGGTGTGCTTATATTTCCACAGTCATCTGTCGCAACAAATGTCCGGATTATATCGCCGGTATCGCTACACCCTGTCAATCCAGATACATCATCTGTATAAGTAATGGCCGGATTCAAATCACAATTATCTGTAGCTTCAGGAAATCCTGTCGTGGTTGTAAGCGTGTCCGGTATAGACAGACTATCCAAATAAATGGAAATGTCTGGAGGGAAATTAATAAGATCTGGTGGGACAGTTTCAGGGTTGGCTGTATAGTATTCAGAATTCCAACATTCAATCGTGCCTGGTCTGGAAGCCGATATTTCGTAAACTTTTGAATCTGAGTCAACCAAAAATATTCCGGTTGTATTGGTAGCAATCGTATCTCCAACGTCATTGATCAGATCAAACACTATATCTGGACACACCACATCTGGGTTATAGGTAATTGTTGCTCTACAAGTATCTTCACAGACATCCGTAATGGTGCCATCTAATGTTGGGTATACCAACATTGTATCTGATATAGTTAAAGCTACTTCACATTCAGTTGGTGGTGTAAAAGCAATGTACTCAATGCTTATTCCGTTACAATCCGTTACTGGTGTACCACCATAAGTGAAAACAGGCGTTGTGCAGGTAATACAACTCAGATAACTCAAGGCTGAAGCGGGAACAGATGATAAGGTTGCACCCTCTGATACATTAAAAGTAACATCACAATCCTCATTGGTGTCTTCTGTTTGTAGACAGGGTTTGGGTACCCCTTCGACTAATAAGTCTATCGCATTAAAATTACCTTCTTTACAGAGTGTGAATATAAATTCGATATTTGTTGCACCTGGTTCACCGACACAATAAGTTGTCATATCTGGACAGAAAGGATCACATATCGATATCCCATTATTTCTGTTTGCAGGACAACCATTTTGTAATTCATGCACATCAATCGCACATTGATTGGGACCACTAGAACTGAATTTCAATCCTTCTGTTCCCGGTGGGGCAACAATAAATAACTGTGCGCAGTTGTAATTCAAACTCCCACCTTTTCTAAATCCATCGCAACATATGCTGTCACCTTCTACTGTCAGTGCAATCTGGGAAGTTGGCGTAGCAAGCGTATCGTAATAACATTTTGATTGTGTAAGGTCACAGTTACCCCAACAAAAACTTTGAGCATTCAGACTTTCCGATACTACAATACTGAAGAATATTATTCCGATGATGGTTTTAAACCTCATAATAATTTACAATTGTTAAGAATTTGTTTTTGAATTTTATATTTCAAATGTAGATGAAACCAAAAGTATTTTGTTCATTTTAGGATAAAGTGATTGCAAATAATGTTCTGAATCAATTTTCTAACTTATTACAATTTAAAGTCCACAAATGATTTAAAGTGTAAGATTATTGATAAATCACAGATTTTGTGTATAAATGTAAAATTCCCGACACAATAAGATAAATGATATATATTAAACAAAACCATATTGATATAATAAGTTTCAGTCACAAGAATTGCGATTCCAAAGTTGTTGACAAGCACTATCAGTGGACTATCATATTGAACCTTCGAATTTCATCGGAATTTAAAAGCTTCTTTCTTTTGTGATTTTACCTAAACTATAGGATTTTCTTCATTTGATTAATCAACGCTTTTCAACCCTAATCAATTATAATTTAGTTTAAAGAAACTCTGTTTTCATAAGAATAAATTGCCCAGATTCTAAATCTATCGAAAATTCAATAAATCCAATGCGCGTAGTTGATCCAAATAACTTAAAACCAATTTTGTAAGTGTCTTTTTCTTCTAAGCTATAGATACCCCAATTTTTATCCCATTCAATGCTATCATACTCTGTTCGAATTCTTGCCAAGCCAATAGAAATATTT
>JABDKX010000232.1 GCA_013001975.1 Saprospiraceae bacterium
TTTGTTTAACTTTTAATTAGTTTAATTCTAAATCAATTTACCCTGCCCGCTTCATCTTCGATACCCGTTTGACGCTTACGAGACTTAACTTTTTCATTTCCGAAATTATAGGAGATATTAAGTGTACCTCTTCTTGAATCCCATTCTCCTATACCGTTAGATCTCAACCCATTAAATTCTGAAAAGCCTGACCAAAATGCTTGATGAAAAATATCTTGAGCACTCAATTTAACGCTGAGTTTGTTATTCATAAATTTCTTTTGAAGCCCTAAGTTAAGAGACCACTGTGTATCGTACTTAAAGACACCACCCCAAATACCAGGACCGCTAAACCATCCTGAAACTTCACCTACAAATCCACCCGGCAAATCAATCGTTTGTTGTTGGAAAATATTATAACTCCATCGCTGTAAATCTACGGTTACACCATCTCCATAATCTGCTTGATTATTTAAGTGCGAACCTGAAAGATTAAAGTACGCATTCCATATTTTAGTGACTTCAATAGGAATACTCACATTTAAACTATAAGTTATTTGCTCAGCCAAATTATCCCAATTTATAAATCTGGCTCTTGGATCACTTTCATCAGGACCAATCAATCTTGTTATTTGGTCAGTCGTTCGGCTGTAAGCTAATTTGATATTATATCTGTAATTCCACAAGTATCCCAATTCAAAATTATTGACAATTTCAGGACTTAAAAATGGATTTCCTTTACTGAATGACAACTGATTTATTTGACTTTTAAAAGGATTTAAAACATTATAATCAGGTCTGTTGATTCTTCTTCCATAATTGATAGAAAAAACATGTTTTGGATTCTTAGAGTATGTCAAACCTAAGTTTGGAAACACACTTAGATAATCTAATTCTACAGGAGGCTCTTGCAAATCTTCATCAAATGGAATCAAATCTCCTGTCGCATCTGTCTGTTCCAATCTGACACCACTGCTAAACTTAAACAATTCGCCCAACGGTCTTTGGTATGATACATAAGCAGCATAGACATTTTCATTATATAAAAATTGATTTGATCGGCGATCATCACGGATTCTGTCCGAATTTGGAATATCATAAAATAAAAAAGTATTGTCTGTTTCTACCCTACTTAGTTTTGTTCCTAACCCAAGACGGCCGTCAAATAAATTAGATTCATAATCAACTTTGAAAGTATAAATATCTATAGCAACCGGTGTTACATATGCTGTGTTAACTTCTGTTAATATCTCCGTCCTATCAGGATTATAATAAATATTGGGTTGGTCATTGTCTGAGTCTGATCTGAAGCTACCAAAATCAGCATCTATATTGACTGTCGTTTCTCCTTCCGTAAAAACGTAGTTTAGATTATAACTTTGTGATTCAAATTCATCATCACTTGTATTGGATGCAACCAATATACTGTCAATATCATCAGGAGTAGCAATAGAAGAAATGAAGTTTTCAGAATTTGATTTAGATATATTATCTCTGATATTGGCACTTACTAAAAATCCTAAGGTGTGATTATCATTTAAAAAGAAATCAGTTCCCCATCTGATATTACCGCCTTGACTATCATTTCTGTCAATGATGGTATTGTTAACTCTCACTTCATTTTGGAAATCATCAAATCTGAATGTTTGACGAACGCTGTTGTCAAAAGTGCCTATTCTGAAAAATGTATTTATAGCTTTATTTCTGTAATTCAAGTTTCCAGAAATGCCTTTCCTCCAATGAAATGCTTTGGTAATGTTCGTATTTACAGATCCATTTAAACCATGATTTTCGTTTCTTTTCAATCTGATATCAATAATCCCTGCATTGCCTTGTGCCTCATATTTAGCACCTGGATTAGTAATGATATCAATGCGATCGATTTGATCTGCTGTTAAATTTTGAAGATAATTAGACAAATCATCTCCACCTAATGGCAGTCTTTTGCCATCTACATAAATCAATACGCCAGATCTGCTTAACACTGTAATACTGTTGTTATTATCAACTAAAACACCAGGTGCCTTTCTTAACAATTCCAACCCATTATCGCCTGTAGAATTTATTGTGCCTTGTACGTTAAATACTGTTCTGTCAGGTTTGATCTCTACCATTGAGCGTTTTGCTGTAACTATTGCTGTTTCTAATTCAACCGACGCCGTTGTCATTAATAAGGTCCCTAAGTCTACATCAGGATTAGAGTCAACATTTATATCTTCAACTTGAAGATTGTTTAGGCCCAGATAAGATGCGTCTAGATAGTATTTCCCTTTTGCAATATTTTGGATGATAAATTTTCCATTTTCATCTGTTGTTTCTACTTTGACTAAAGAAGAATCAGCTTGATTATAAAGGACAACATTTGCAAAAAGTATATATTCATCTTTATCATCTTGAAGAATACCTGTTATTCTTGCATTCTGAGCATTTAATAAAATTGAAAATGCTGTAATTAAAAATGTGAATAGTTTTTTCATAATGCTTGATTATAGTAATCAAAGTTATACAGAACAGTTAGTTTCGTATGTCTTATTAGTAATATGTTTATCGAAGAAAAAGCAGTCTTCATATAAATTTATTCGCAAATGTCTAATCGCTTTTACTTGACTGTTCCAAAAAAAAAGCGGAATAAAATTTATTCCGCTTTATTGGTTTGTTGAGAGTAGTGATTATTTACTCCACTCAGCAATTGATTTTTTATTCATTGCTACATAATCATCGTTGCCAGCTGCCATAGCTAACTCCATAGATTTTTTTGCAGTTTTGATTGCCTCTTTTGTTTTACCCATATCTGCTAAGATCAAAGCTTTTCTTCTTACTTGCCAGAATTTAGGTTCAGCTACATCAGTAGCCATATTGATCCACTCTAATGCTTGAGCTAAATCTTTACCTGAAGAATGGTAATAAGAAGCTGCATTATAGTAGTCACCTCCAGTTGGACCTGCTAAAACTTGCTCAATATTTGCCATTACTGTTTCGTCAACTTTTACACCTAATTGTAAACCAACCCATGTGTTATCCCATAAGAAATCGATAGTTGCACTATTGTCTGTAATGTTTTGAACAGAAATAAAAAATGTTTCCTGGCTCCAAGGAATTTGGTTTACTAAAGCAGTTACTGTTAATGCAGGTTCTTTTTCAGTGTAACCAGTCCAATAAGGACTATCTAATTTATGGAAGTGAACTTGCCAATTATCAGCGTTTGGCGTTGTTAAGATGGCATAGTCACCAGCTTTTAATTCAGAACCGTTGATAGTTACATCATCAGAAAAAGAAAACTTAGTAACTCTATTTGCACCTGTTCTCCACAATTTACCATGCGGCACCAAACCATCAGCAGCAAAGATTGTTCGATCTTTAACATTAGGTCTTGAGTATTCTAAATTTACTGTTGTTAAACCAACAACTTGTTCAACTTTACAAAGCTGACTTGCAGCAGGTGTTGTTATTTGAGAGAATGCAACCCCAGAAATAAGCAAACATGCTAAGACAAAAATATTTTTCATTTTATTAAGTTTAATTTGACTGCAAAACTACACAATGCAGCTTAATATTTATGTTAAATATTTCTTATCTGTAAGGAAGTGACATTTACAGCAAAATAGCAAGGATTAAGTGAACTTAAATATTGACAGATAAAAAAGAAATAAACTTGGCGACTTCATCTTCTGAATTAAAGACATTGAATGATAACCTCAATGCATTTCCACGCTGAGACACGAAAAATTTATTCTCCTCCAATTTTTGTTTAAAATTAGTAGGATCAATAGATGAAGGCAATTGCATCGATAAAATATGATTTACGCTAAAAGCTTCTGCTTCAGTGTAAAGGCCTTTTTTGATCATGATTTCCCTTACTGGACTCATCAACTTTGCACAATAGTTTTGTATAGCATAAGGTGTCCATTCATTAACTTGTTTCAACCCTTCTAAAAGGATTGCCATCAATATAAAATTGCTGGTTTCACCCACACAATATCGAGAAGCACCCTCAAGGTAGTTATCATTATAATTGGTCAAATTTTTAAAGTCTCTTGCATTTACACGATTCATCCAAGATTCTTCAATTGGCTTGCCATTAAAAAATGCATCATCAAAATAAGCTAAGGCCACGGAATAAGGCCCAAAAAGCCATTTATAACCGCCACAAACAATCCCGTCAATATCATATTTTGAAATATCAAATGGCATGGCACCTAACATTTGTGTTCCGTCTATCAATAGTTTTGCCCCTACATTTTTACACTTTTTTCCGATAGCTTGAATATCAAACTTTAACCCATTTATCCAATGAATCGCAGACATCAAAACAACAGACGTATCATCATTTATACTTTCTATAACCTGATGATTCCAACTTTTGCCTACCTCTGATTCGCTTAGAATTGGATTCACAATTTTCAACGAATTACTATTATCAATACACCATTTTTCAAGTGCATAATAACCACTTGGAAACTCATCTCGAATAGTTAATGCATGTCCATTATCTTTAGGAGATACGTTTTTCAACATGGAAGCAAATCCATAAGATACAGATGGTATAATCGCAATATTATTTTTAGATGTATTGATGAGTTTAGCAAATTCTTCCTTTACATTTTCAACTTCAGAAAAAAAATCAACATCTTTTAAATGAAAAGGGTGTCTTTGATATTGAACAGCTTTGACAGCTAATAACTCTGCAGATTTTAATAAAGGAGACTTGCTTGCGCAATTAAAATAATGAATGCCTTCAGTTAAAGTGAATAGTTCCTTTTGGCATTCTAAATTCATCCTTATCCAATTATCATTCCGGCAATCGTAGCAGATAACAACGAAGCAATGGTTCCTCCAATTAATGCACGCATTCCAAATTCGGATAATGTTTTTCTTTGTCCTGGAGCCAAGGATCCAATACCTCCAATTTGAATGCCAATAGAAGCAAAATTTGCAAATCCACAAAGCATGTAAGTTGCCATAATTACAGATTTTTCATATTGTAAATGTGATGCATTGGCAACATCTTTTAAGTCCGCTAATTGGATATATCCAATAAATTCACTAGCAGCTAATTTGATTCCCAACAACTGCCCCATCAAAGCCATATCTTCTTGAGCGACACCTATTAGCCACATCAAAGGTGCAAATAAGTATCCCAACAAAAATTCAAGAGACAGTTTGGTATATACTGTATGATTTGCTACCCAATCGTTAAGACTTGTCACATCACCTACCCAACCAAGAATGCCATTTGCCATAGCTATAAATGCTAAAAAAACCAACAACATGGCACCAACATTTACTGCTAATTTTAATCCTTCAGATGTTCCATTAGCAATGGCATCAAGCACATTGGATCCAATCTTATCTTGGGTAATATTAATGTCAGAATTTATCTTCTCCATTTGTGGGTAAAGCATTTTTGAAATGACGATTGCACCCGGTGCAGCCATCACTGAAGCCGTCAATAAATGTTTCGCATAATACAGTTGTAGAGAAGTGTCATCACCACCAAGAAATCCTATATAAGCAGCCAATACACCACCAGCTACCGTGGCCATCCCACCAATCATAACCAAAAGAATTTCTGACTTGGTCATTTTTTCTAAATAGGCTTTTATCATTAATGGCGACTCTGTTTGCCCTAAGAATATATTTCCTGCAACAGATAAACTTTCAGAACCTGATATCTTTAAAAACTTGGTCAGTAACCATGCTAATCCACTCACTATTTTTTGAATAATGCCAAAGTAAAAAAGGACTGAAGTGATAGCAGAAAAGAATATTATCGTGGGTAAAATTGAAATGGCAAAAGTAACGAGTGGCCCTTCAATTTGTCCTGTAGTAAAAGAAGCAAATAAAAATTTAGTACCTGCTTCCGTAAAATCAAGAATAGCAATAAACAATCCACCTACCCATTTAAAAATATTTTGAATGAGATCAATCTTTAATATACCTATCGCTAAAGCTAATTGAGCTAATAATCCAAAGGTCACCGTTCTCCAATTAATAGCTTTTCTGTTTTTACTTAATAAAAAAGAGATGATTAATAACGCGAACATGCCCAAAGCACCGCGAAATAAACTGTTGATCGTAAAGCCCGAACTTTTCACCATTTCTGCATCAGGTGCTTTTATAACAGTTTCATCAATCTTTGGAGATAAGCTGTAAGACATGTTGCCATTTTGCATGACTAACATACTATCACTTAAAGATTTTATTTTAAATGGTCTGGTTGTATCACTTGGTGTATCATAGTAAAATACAAGTAATTTGTTTTGATGTAAATAATAACCTGAATATGTTTGATTGTCTAAGACTGGGATAGCATATTCAAAAAGCCCATTTTGCAAAGACAATGTACCATTTGGAGATTTATATTGGACTTCATTTTCTCCCTCAACAAACACTTTATCAAACTGCCATTCACCTTCTACGGCTTGACTATGGGCATATCCTAAAGAGAAAATCAAAAGAAATGATAATAAATGCTTTTGACGAAATCGATTCACTAATTGAAGTTTATTTCGATAATCTCTTGAAAACAAGCGATTTAACACTACTTTATTAAGAATCATATTCCAGGGATTGGTAATCATTTCGCAGATTTTCAAATTAAGCTTAACATTTAATCACGGAAAATAATCAAATTTTTAATTTTGTCTCAGATTTATTACATGCAAGATAAACATTACATTATTGGTATAGCTGGTGGAAGCGGCTCTGGAAAAACAACTTTCGTCAATAAAATAAGAGATAAATTTAGTTTAAGTGAGGTTTGTATTCTCAGTTTAGACAATTACTATATTCCTCGCGACCAGCAAAAAACAGATGAACAAGGTGTCAAAAACTTTGATTTACCGCAATCAATAGATGAAAAGGCCTTGTTTTCTGATTTGGATACCATTAAATCAGGGAATTCCATCACCAAAACAGAGTATCTTTTTAACAATGAAAAAGCAAAAGCATCGACAATTACGATCGCACCTGCTCCAATAATTATAATTGAGGGACTATTTATATATCACTATGACTTGCTAAAAGATGTCTTTGATTTAAAATTATATATCCACGCTAAAGAAAATTTGAAATTAATCAGAAGGATTAAGCGAGATAAAGAATGTAGGAACTACCCAGTTGAAGATGTAATTTACAGATATGAGCACCATGTAATGCCTTCTTATGAAAAATATATCAAAGCATATAAAGAAGACGCAGACATCGTTATTAATAATAACAAATCATTGGAAAGTGGTTTAAATGTAATCGAAGCTTATATCAAATCTCGTGTCGACAAGTTGTCTTCTTAGTTAATATTGGTCGTTTTTATTCGATTTACACATAAAGAATTGTTTTAATATAAAAAGAACTTGTTATTTTTGGCGGTTTAAACCTATAGCTGGTTAAATCGTTAGTTTATCATAAAAGTAAAAAACATGAAATTGAGACATATTCTATTTATAGCCATAGGATTCATCTTACTAAATGGATGCAGTCAATCTAAGCCTGGATTGAATATTTCTGGCACAATTACAAACGCTGACAACTTGAAAGCATATTTTGATATGAAGAGCTTGGATAATGCCATGCAGTCTTTTGCAAATGTTGACATTACTGGAGGTAAGTTTAGTTTTAATTTTCCTGAGTCTGTAAAGCCAGGAATATACAGAGTTCGAATTGGCACTAAGAGTATTGATTTGATTTTAAAAGGTGATGAAAAAGATATCAATGTTATAGGAGATTTAAACACATTACAAAAGTATAATTATACAATTACTGGTTCTGAGTTGTCAAATCAATTTCAACAAAACATTAAAGGTCTCATTAATAAAACGCATGATTTAAAGACACTTTACCAAGAAGCCACAACGCAAATGGACCCATTGGTAGGTGTAGCAACTGTCATTAGTACAAGCCCTGCAAGTCCTCAATTATATGAGACCTATTCTAAGTTATCTACTAAGATGCAATCTGCTTATCCAACCTCAAAAATGTCATCTGATTTTGCAAATTTCGCGATGCAAATGAAGAAAAATTATGACAGAGAACAATCAAGATATAGAGTTCGTGTTGGTCAAGATGCACCAGATATTGTTATGGCAGATACCAATGGAAAAACAAGAAAACTTTCTGATTTAAAAGGACAAGTTGTACTTCTGGATTTCTGGGCAAGTTGGTGTGGACCATGCAGAAGGTCGAATCCGAAAGTAGTTAGTACATACAATAAATTTAAAGACAAAGGATTTACTGTTTTCAATGTATCACTAGATGGTCTTGATGAAAGAACAAAAAAACGTTTTCCTCCTGAACAATTAGCTGTGCAACTAGAAAAGTCTAAGAAAAGATGGTTAGATGCGATTAAGAAAGATAATCTTGTTTGGGATAACCATGTGAGTGATTTAAAAAAGTGGGATTCTGCAGGTGCTGCTTTATATGGCGTTAGAAGTATTCCGACAACATTCTTAATTGATAAAGAAGGGAAAATTGCAGCTTTAAATCCTAGTAAAAA
>JABDKX010000182.1 GCA_013001975.1 Saprospiraceae bacterium
ATAAATTCGACATCAACACTCTTGATAGAAATTCAGATGATAAAATTCTTGAGATGAATGACATTTCAAAAGTCAAGATTAGAACCACCAAACCTTTAATGGTTGATGAGTATAGAGAGAATCGGACCACTGGAAGTATTATTTTGATTGATGATGCAACAAATGAAACTGTCGCTGCAGGAATGATTGTTTAAAGTCTTTGGCCTACCTTAAGCATTGTATTTTGTCATTTTAAAGAATTCTTTAAAATGACATTTATGCGAATTATCTTTAACAAGTGCATTTTACCGATTCAAAGCATGAACACTTATTTAAAATATGCAGTCTAAACAGCTTTCCTTAATTGATTTTTTGATTGTAGGGGCATCGAAATCCGGTACAACTTCCTTGGCTTCACATCTTAATCAGAATAAAGGCATATTTATTTGTGAACCCAAAGAACCTAAATTTCTCACATATTCCTTTAGAAAAAATAAATATAGGGGTCCAGGCGACGACCGTACATTGAATAATTGCGTCAAATCTACGGAAGAGTACCTTCAGCTTTTTAAGGAAGCATCAATGAATTCTTGTAAGGGTGAGGCTAGTGTTGATATGCTTTATCACCATAAGAAAGTCATTCCAATAATAAAGGAACAAATTGGAGATCCCAAGATCATTATTATGCTAAGGAATCCTGCAAAGAGGGCTTTTTCAGCGTATTCTCATTTGATTCGAGATTCTCGAGAAACACTTTCCTTTGATGAAGGATTGGCAAAGGAACAGGAAAGGCTGCAAAATGGATTTGAGTTTATTTGGGCATATAAAAATGAAGGCTATTATTTTGAGCCTGTCAAGGACTATCTCGAAAATTTCACTAATGTTGAGATAATCATATTTGAAGATTATTTAAAGAATCAGCAGCGAATTGTTAATACTACTCTGAATTTCTTAGGAATTCAAGAAACACATCATATTGGTAAAGGTCTTCAAAATTTGTCAGGTAAACCTCGACACAAATTCATTAATGATTTTTTTGTTAATGAAAGCACAATGAAATCATTCATAAAAAGAATTCTACCTGATAAATTAAAATATGGATTAAAGAATTTTGTTCAAAAAAGAAATTTACAAAAACTTGAACCCGAAAACGAGCTGATTGATATATTGAATAAGGAGTTCATGAATGACATTAATAAATTAGAGACTTTAATAGAAATCGACCTTTCAATTTGGAAGGCTTAAACTAATTAAAAACAATTTTTCGATTTTGCAAATTGAATCATTTAAGAACATTGATAAGGAATTAATAAGGAAAGGATTTTCATTCCTGATCATAAGGGTCATTGGCTTATTTGCAGCTTATGGCTTTGTATATATAATTGCAAAGAAATTTGGAGCGGACTCTTATGGTTTAGTGTCGTTATCTTTTATGCTGTTCATTCTAATAGGAATTCTGGGGCGATTAGGGCTGGACATACATTTGGTTAAATTTTATTCACAAAGAGATAATTCAAGTCAGTCAGGGATGCTCTATAAAGTGCTATTAAAGGCTGTAGTTTTTTCGACAGTTATTTCTACTTTGACTTATCTTTTAAGATTTGAAATTGCCAATCATCTATTCAAAAAGCCTGAATTAGCAGATTATATTATTTGGGTTGCATATGCAATTCCGTTTTGGACTGTCGTACTTGTTTGCGCAGGCTATTTGAGGGGCCGCAAACAAAATAATTGGTTTGCTTTTCTGAATAACCCAGGGAGATTTATATTCTCTGTTTTAATGCTTATCATTTTATTAGGGTTTGTTGATCATCCCATGGTGGCCATTAAGGCTCATTTTTATGGCGTAGGAATCCTTGCCCTCCTTGCCTTGATAAAAGCTGTAATCAGTTTTGATAGGATATCATTTGTTTCTCAAGATAATTCATGGAAATTCTTGAAAGAGGCTTTCCCCATGATGATTTCATCTACAACTCTAGTATTACTTGGATGGCTAGATACATTTGTTCTTGGCATTTACGAATCATCGAAAACAGTTGGAATTTATGATCTTTCACTAAGAATCGCGATTTTAACAAGTTTTGTCTTGCAGGCAATAAACTCTATTCTTGCTCCTAAGCTTGCTAATAGTTACTTGAATAAAGATATGGATACGTTTAATAAGCTCATTAGTGCCTCGACAAAACTCAATTTTTTCCTTACTTTAATTATTGTTTTGGCCATTATTTTATTGAACGACCTTATTTTTGGTTTTTTTGGCGAAGAATTCAAGTCGGGAAAGAACCTATTGATTATACTATGCCTAGGACAATTGGTTAATTCTATTAGCGGTCCGGTTGCTGTAATTCTACAAATGACGGGATACCAGAAAAACTATCAAAATATCGTTCTATTTGCCTTGTTGTTGAATATTGTCCTTAATTTTACGTTAACACCAATTTATGGGGCTGTTGGTGCAGCAATTGCGACAGTCATTAGCATGTCGAGTTGGAATTTACTTGGGGCATTGACAATAAAGAAAAAATTGAAAATTAATTCATTTTATATCCCTTTTAAGTAATAAACTTAATTAATGATAAGACCAAACACATTTCTTATAGGTGTGCAAAAAGCAGGTACATCTTCTCTTTATAATTGGATTTCTCAACATCCAGACGTCTGTGGCCCTTTATCCATGAAAGACATCCCTTTTTTTATAGACGATAAAATGTTTGTTAAAGGGGAAGAGTTTCTTGACAGGACATACAGGCATTATTACAATAACGAGCGATTGGTTCTAAATGGAAGTGCTCACAGTGTTTTCTTTCCATATGCGATAAAAAGAATTAAAGAATTTGACCCTAAATCCAAATTGATCCTTATACTGCGAGACCCTGTTGAACGCGCTATATCATCCTATAATTTTTCTGTTAATCGAAATTTTGACGAGGACGATATACTGACTTCTATACATAAAGAAGACCAAAGACTAAATGGAGATGATTTGAAAATGGTCATGGAAACAACATATATTAACCATGGTTATTATTCTAAGCAAATCAAAAATCTATTTGAAATTGTAAAAAAGGAAGACGTTTTGATTTTGTTTTACGACGATTTGAAGAATAATCCAGAACACTTAATGTCAGAGACCTATTCCTTTCTTGGTCTTGATGATACTTTTAAACCGGATTTTAAATTATTGAACAAGACTGGAACAATACGGTTCAAGATGTTGAATAGGATTATTTTCAATAACAGTAAATGGAAGTCTTTTATCATGAAATACTTTTTAAATCATTTAATGCCATATGATTTTAAGTACAGATTTAAATTATTCTTAAAGAAAATCACTAATAAAGAAAGTTCGACCAAAACCACAAATTCAACCATAAATGTTAAGAACGATGCTGAATTAAAGAAGCATTTATTTGACTTTTTTGTAGATGAAATTATTGAATTAGAACAATTAATAAACAAGGACTTGTCTTCTTGGAAAAAACACGGCAACAATAAGCTCCTAGAAAAGGTAAAATGATTATTTTCAAAGACCTTCCGAAACTATATGCTTTTATAATAATTTATATAGTAGTTGAACTAAGTTTCATGCTGTTTTTTTCACTCATGGGATTTAAAGGGTTTTCAGCAATACCATTTGTAAGAGTGGGTATAATAATGTTCTCTGGAATTTACTTCTTGAATAAGTTTGTGGGAATAAAAATACCAGTTAAGGTAAGAACCAATGCATCTATTCAAGACTCAATTATTTTGTTTTGGATTTCAACAGCGGTCTTAAGTTTATTTGTTGGAGCTTTTAGAAATAATCCTACGATGTATTTTATCACCGATTTTGTCTATGTATTTTTTGGTGTGACTTTGTATTATGTCATCAGTCGTGACAATTTCAACTTATCGCGCATCACTTATAGGCCGATGTCAATTTTAACTAATGCCTTAAGTGTCCTTGCAATTATTTGTATAGTATTTAGTTTTGATGCTCCGGCGGTTTTGTTAATCATGATGTCCATAATGATTTACGTAAATATAATTGCTAAAAAGCAATATAAGGTCCTTTTACTTCTTCTGCCATTTATTATAATCATGGCTTCCTCAAATAGAACCCAATTAATAATTTTTATATTCATGTTATTTATCCTTTTATTAAAACGACTGAACAATCGCTTTAGTAAAAGAAGTGTTTTTATATGGGCAGCCACAATTTTAACTATAGGCTATGTGTTCAAGGAAAACATATTGGAATCTTTGTTTTTAGTAATTGACCGCAAGAGCAATATTGGCTACAGAATTGATCAATTGGTACTTATCTTTAAGAACGGAATAGATTACTCTGATCCATTTTTCACCTCAATTGCCCAAAGAGTTTTAGAGGCCAATGCAGTTATAGATTATTGGACAACTGACTTGTTCACATTTTTATTTGGTACTGGTTCGGGAGGGGTTATTGACGGAAGTAAAATATTTAGTGATAGTTCTGTGCTAGGCTCTGCACTGCTTGGCGGAGAAAAAGTGCACAATATTCATCTATTACCGTTTGCCTTTTTATTTAGATATGGTTTTTTCGGTTTGTTATTAATGATAATGCTAACAATTTTAGCCTATAAAGCGATAGTGAGGGTTTTAGACGAAGACGACAATCTCGGAAGAATATTTTGGAATTTATTCTTTGTATTTTGGTTTTTCTTTTCAATTCCTGCAGGAGCTTTCTTATGGACTATGCCTATATTTTGGATAGCACTTTCCATGATTAATCATTACGAAAAAAATCATTTTGCTTATGATCGTTAGGGCATTATTGTTTTGCGTTTTAATTGGATTTGGATTATTACCAATCCTACCTTTTAAATTAAAGGGTATAATAATAATTTCGCTTTTATTACTTGGAATTATTTCTTTGAGAAATAAGAAAAGAGATAATTGGAATTGGCCAATATTACTTAATACCACCCTATTCATATTGTATTTAATCAGTGCAACATATAGCGCAAACAGTAATGAAATCTTAAACAAGCTTGAAACAACAACTTCTTTATTTATTGTTCCTATTGCATTCTTATGTTTATCTACAAATGGGTCAATGTCGAAGAAAATATTGAGACATGAGGGACTTTTCAAGAAAACATTTATAGCTTCATCAACACTATTAGCAATCTTGATTTTTATTAAATCCTTTGATTATGGTGATTACATTAATAAAAAAATAAACATAAACCAGCTATCATTAAATCTTGATAAAGGATTTTATTGGCTTGAGGACCATCCAATATACTTATCTATCTATCTTTCTATTTCAATGCTCTTGATCTTAACAATTATCAGAGACTCCACTGCAAGAGCAAAATTGTTGTTGATCTTATCTTTCCTTGTTCAATTGTTCATTCTTTTCTTGATGTCAAAAAAAGGAGTTATAGTGGCTTTTATAATTTCATTTGTAGGTTTTTTATTGAGTAATAAAGCTGTTAAAAGAAGGAATTTGCTTCTTGTTTTTGCTGGGCTGGTTTTATCAATTTTTATTGCAGCACAGTTCATGCCTGATACTTTAAAAAGATTCAAAGAAGTATTTGATTCTAAAAGTTATGCTAAGGTCGAAAGCTATTCTTCCACAAGTATTCGTTATGCAGTTTATAATTGTTCAATAAAAGTGATAAAAGCCAGTCCATTTTACGGATATGGCCTAGGTGATGTAAAAGAAGAGTTGAACGGGTGTTATGAAAAAACCTCTTCTGTACTAACAGAAAAAAACCTTAACACTCACAATCAATTTCTTGGCATATCAGTAGCAACGGGAATTATAGGATTAATTGTATTTTTATCTTCTTTATTTTTTATTTTTTATATGTTCAAAAAAAACAATGACTTAGAGGCTTTAGTAATAATGTCGTTTTTGTTGTTGATTATGATGACTGAGAACATTCTGGATAGGCAGAATGGTGTTATTTGTTTCGCATTTTTCTTGAATTATTATTTTTTTAGGAATTCAATCAAACTAAATTGAAAGTTAGAATACTTATTGTAGGTCCATTGCCAGAACCCACCACTGGGGTTTCTCTCGCAAATAAAATTGTAGTGGACAATCTAACTGATGAAGGCAGGTTGCATGTGGATTCCATAAACACCGCCTATTCTAGGTTTGAAGAGAATCACGGTTCATTTTCGGTTGGCAAGGTGTTTTTCTTTTTAAGACTAAATTTGCTAGCCTATAAAATTTTTAAGGCAGACAAGATTTATATAACCCCTGGACAAACTTTTTTTGGAGTTCTCAAATATTCTGTATTCATTCTGCTTTCATGGATTTTGGGCAAAGAGATTATTATACATGTTCATGGCAATCATCTAGGCAAGGAATTTCTGAGTTTAAAAGGCCTTAAAAGAAATATTTTTAGGTCATTACTAAATAAAACTACCAAGGGTATTGTTCTATCAGAATCTTTGAGGGGCAATATGATTCCGTTTATTGAATCAAGTAAAATTTTTACCCTATATAATTTTGTTGAAGAGTATTTATTCCCAACTAGGCCAGAAATAAATCATAAGGCAGCCAATTTCGTTCCGAGAATAGTTTTCCTAAGCAATCTAATGGAAGGTAAAGGCATTTTTGATTTATTGGAAGCTCTTACGATTTTAGAAAGCAATGGATTTAAGTATGAAGCGAAGATTGCAGGTAATATTGATTCAAAACAAGAACCTCGAATAATGAGTTATTTCAAGAATCTTGAGCATGCAGAATATTGCGGTGTTGTTAAAGGAGAAGATAAAAAAGAATTACTTTTGTGGGGTACAATTTTTGTGTTAGCAACGGATTATGTTATGGAGGGGCAACCAATATCAATTCTTGAAGCAATGGCAACAGGAAATATTATACTAACGACCCAACATGCAGGGATTCCAGATATTTTTAAGGACGCTAAAAATGGCTTTTTTGTTGAGAAGAACAATCCAAAAAGTATTGTTGAGAAAATAAATAAGATCATAGTAGAAAGGGAACTTTGTTCTCAAATTATAGTAGGGAATTATCTAGAGGCCAAGAATAAATATCGAGTTAATGATTTCATTCATGGTTTAGAGGAAATTTTAAATGCCTAATGAGTGACAAAAGCACATTTCAAGATCTGAAATTATACGAAACACCTAGGGATTTTAGAGGAAGGTCAAAATTCATTGTCCAGTTATGGTGGATAACCCAATCTTTATTGTTCAATCCCTCACCACAGATAATGTATGGTTGGAGAAGAAGACTTCTCAGGCTTTTTGGAGCAAAAATTGGCAAGAATGTTATAATTAGACCATCTGCAAAAATAACTTACCCATGGAAAGTAGAAATAGGGGACTACAGTTGGATTGGGGATGATGTTATTCTATATAGCTTAGGTGAAATTAAAATAGGAAGTAATTCTGTTTTATCACAAAAAACATATATCTGCACTGGAACCCATGACTTTAAAACCAAGGATTTTAAGATTATTTCGGAGAAAATTGTAATTGAAGATCAATGTTGGTTGGCAACCGATGTATTTGTTGGGCCTGGAGTAAGAATTGGCAGAGGAAGTATTATCGGCGCTAGGAGCACTGTATTAAAGGACATTCCTGAAATGAAAATTTGCTTTGGAAATCCAGCAACACCTGTAAAAAATAGAGAGATTGAATAATATTACTATTATTAGTGGGTATTATTTTCCTGAAGACACTGCAATAGGATTGTATAATACTCAACTAGTTAAGTTTCTAGAAAGCAAAGGATATATCGTGACAGTTGTTACAGGGTTCCCAAGTTACCCTCAATGGAAGATTCGAGAAGATTATAACAATAAAAAGGCCTTCTATACGGAGTTTATTGGTAAGACAAAAATTATCAGATATAAGCAATTTGTACCTAAATCCCCGACATTTTTTAAAAGAATACTTCTTCTTCTTGATTTCACATTTGGTTCTTTTTTCAATGTTTTTAAAATAAAGGATTGTGACTTAGTAATTAGTGTTGTTCCCCATACCAGCACTTTATTTCTAGGGTGGGTGTTAAAAAAAAGAAAAAAAGCAAAGCTTTGGAATCATATACAGGATTTTGAATTTGATGCAGCACATCAGACTGGACTTTCTTCTAATACCAGTTTGATGAAGAAAATTCTTTTTAGAACCTTGTTTAAAATGGAATCTGCATTATTGAACAGAGGAGTGGTGAATAGTACAATTAGTTATAAAATGATTAGTAAACTTAAAACTAAATCTCACCGCCCTACGTTCTATTTTCCTAATTGGATAGATGAGAGCAAAATAGATCCATCATCTGCAAACCCTCATTCATATTTAAGTTCATCGAAATTCAAGATTTTATATTCTGGGAATATTGGAGATAAACAGGATTGGGAATTTTTTATTGACTTTGCAACTTGTCTTGACAGAAAAAAAGTTGAGATTATCGTTGTAGGAGATGGCGCAAAACGAGAATGGTTGCACAAGAAGATAAGCCAGCTCGAAATTGCGAAGTATTATGAACCAGTAGCTTATGAAGAGTTGACGGATCTTCTTTGTAGCGCCGATCTTCATTTCTTGTTTCAAAAGCATGATGTTATAGATTCAGTTATGCCGTCTAAGCTTCTAGGAATGATGGCTAGCGGTGTACCTTCCTTGATAACCGGAAATATTGAAAGTGAAGTTAATTTGGTAATAAATGAATCCAAAGGAGGGTTTTATGTCAATGAAAGGAACATTTCTAAATGTTTGACTATTGTCGAAGAATTAATAGAGGACCCATCAAAGGGCGTTGAAATTGGCAAGAAGGCACGAAATTATGTAATAGATAAGTTCGCGTCTGAGAAAGTTCTATCTAAGTTTGAAAGTATGATTGAAAATGTGCTTAATGAATAATATGAAATTAACTGTTTTCTTCTGAAATAGTATTCGGTAGACAATTCTTAAACTTATTAGTTATTTAGTGTCATTAAAGTATCTTTGTTTCGGGACAAGTTCAAGTCTCATATTTTAACTATTGTTAGTGTCTAGAAATGCGAAAAGGAAGATATTCTAAATATATAAGGCCATTATTATATATAATTGACTTATTAATAATATTATTTCTGTCTTATACATTTTTGACACAAGAAATAATTGATGTCTTTTTCATAGTGTTTTTTTGGATAGTACTCTCCATTATACTATCGTTTTATGAGGTTTATCGATTCACCAAGATTATAAAGATCATATCGCTTTTGACTAGACAAATCATTATCTTTTTGCTAGTGCTGCTTTCATTTTTCTATTTTCGAAATGATCAAATAGCATCAAGTAGTATTTTTTCATTTTTCACTCTTCTTTTCATTACACTTAATTTATGGCGCATTTTCTTATATGTTATATTTAAGAAATACAGGCTTATTACTGGAAGTAACTATAAGAAAGTAGTGATCTTAGGCCATAACGAATCTACAAATAGATTACGCCGTTTTTTCAACGAAGCTCCTGAATTTGGCTATAGAGACTTGGGATTCTTCACCGATCAAGATGTTAAAGGTAAATTAGGCGGGGTACATAGCGTTTTCGATTTCATAATTGAAAATGAAATTGATGAGGTATATT
>JABDKX010000002.1 GCA_013001975.1 Saprospiraceae bacterium
TTGCAGAAGGTCGATTAGTCAATTTAGGTTGTGCTACAGGTCACCCAAGTTTTGTAATGAGTAACTCGTTTACTAACCAAACTTTGGCGCAAATAGAACTTTGGACAAATACCGATGCGTACGAAAACAAAGTCTATATGTTACCTAAACATTTAGATGAAAAAGTGGCAAAACTACACTTAGAGAAAATTGGTGTTGAACTTACTGAACTTAGAAAAGAACAGGCAGATTATATCAACGTTCCAGTAGAAGGACCATACAAACCAGAATATTACAGATATTAAAATTTAATCTGTCTACAATTAAAAAAAGAGTCTCTAAAATTAGAGACTCTTTTCTTTGAATTATATATTATTTATTGTTTAATTAATTTAAACGTTTCTATTGAGTCAGCTTGATAGACCTTTACAAAATATAATCCAGAGTCAAGATCTTTACCAAATTTATATTCTGTATTTCCAATAAACTGATCACTAAGGATTAATCGATTTCTTATATCAAATACTTGTATTTGAACCTTGTTAATCATGTTTGGACTCAAGACTTTGACATTAAACTGACTATTAGTAGGATTCGGCCAAACTTTTACAACGAAATCGGTTATATCAGAAGAGGAGACTTTTTCCTGAATTAAATCTCTAGCCATTCTGGATGCTCCATCTTTATAATCAATAGAGCAAGTGTTTCCATTTGAATCAGTTTGTGAGATCACTAAGAACGTTCCATTGTTATCACCTTCTTCAGGATCTGGGAAATCTCCTAAATCTCCAAAGAAACTCTTTGTAGAATTGATGTTTCCAAGTATATCATCAGAACAGCTTGTATGAATACTAGCTTCAACCACACCATTAACTGACCAATACCACCAGTTTCCTACATCACCTAGCTCTACAGTTATTATTTGATTAAACTGTACATTACTAATCGTAGTGGCATTATTGCCAGTCTCATCTGGACCAACCGTAATTGTTGCGCCATTTGGTCCATGATAGACCACAGACATCTTAACAACTTTTCCATCGCATTCACATGGTACTGGATCAACAGGGCAAGTTTCAATGGAACTTACATTGCCTTCGGTATCAGTATATTCTATGACAGTTATATCACCGTAAACGTAACCTAGTAGATTGTCTGAACAGGATGCATGCATTTCTCCAACATTCTCTCCATCTATGAAAATATCAGGATTAGACAGCTTACTTCCATCAAAAGTAGCTATAGTAAATGTTCCATCTAGATTATTTGTAAAGAATGCGTTATCATCATTAGAATCAAGACTAGATAATTCTCCTGAATAATCGAAGGTCACCGAAACGATACCTCCACTACATTCACAATCAATGGCTGTCGGACAGTTCTCTACTGTACTCTCGGTATAATCACCATCTACATAACTAACTACTGTTACTCCTCCTGAGAATGTTAACCCTAGGATTTCCTCTGAACAAGACGTATGAATCTCTGATAATCCGGACGCTGTTTGAATCTCAGTATTATTATCAAGTCTTACTCCACCATTAGTTAAGGTGAATGTGCCATCAGCATTATCTTCTATAGATCCGACATTTGCACTAAGATCACTCAACACACCATCGTAAGTAAAAGTCACTGATATCATACCTCCATTACAGTCACAATCCGCAATTGGATCTGGAATGACTATTGGACACGGTTCACAGTAGGCGTTTCCTTCCCATGTTACATCGTATCTTCCTTCAACTTTTTTACCTACAAAGACACCTGTCATGTATGTAGGAGCATCTAATTTACCTTCGGCTTTGATATCATTATCATTGACATAAATATGAGCGTTTATAATAGACCCTTTTTTAACTTCTACATTATCATCTACGTATAACGTAACATTATTCATTTCCGGATTAAATGTTGTGAATTCCTCAAATCTAACATTCTTGTTGATAAATACGTTTGCACACTCTTCGAATTTAATTGTTGTGTTTTTTTCAACGTCTAATTCGTTAATGAATACATTACTTGCAGTAAATATTAATGTGCCACCATGTCTAACTACAATCTTATCAAAAACTTGACCATGGATAACAAGTGTTTCATTATCATTAACCTCAATATCTGGGCTTGAACCACTAGATACAACATTCGCATAGAATGGAGGAATAATATCTATTGAAGGGGATTCACAAACACTACCTATCACAGTATTATCGTCATGAATATTTACCTGATCTGTACCTATAATTGTACAATCCGGACTAAATGTGTCACTGCCTTCGACTGTTACTGTAAATGTACAAGATAAATCTTCATAATAAGCTGTGACTTCAGTTGTTCCGCCTTCAAAATAAGTACCTGAAGGGATTGAATAAGTCACATCAGCAGTCTTGTCAACAACATCACAGAATTTAACCATCGCTGCATAAGTCACTTCAATACCACAGCCATCTACTTGAACAGTGATTGGATCTGGACAGTGAAGTGTTGCCATATCATTTGTAGTGGTTACCGTAGGATCGTTATCATCACAATCAATATCTGTTGGTACACCATCACAGTCCGCATCGTTCTCATTGGTATTGGTTACCGTAGGATCGTTATCATCACAATCAATATCTGTTGGTACACCATCACAATCTGCATCGTTCTCATTGGTAGTGGTTACTGTAGGATCGTTATCATCACAATCAATATCTGTTGGTACACCATCACAATCGGCATCGTTTACATTTGAATTTGTATTCAATGGATCGTTGTCATCACAATCAATATCTGTTGGCACACCATCACAATCGGCATCGTTCTCATTCGTGTTGGTTACTGTTGGATCATGGTCATCACAGTCAATATCTGATGGCACACCATCACAGTCTGCATCTTTCTCGTTTGTTGAAGTTACTGTTGGATCATGGTCATCACAATCAATATCTGTTGGCACGCCATCACAATCGGCATCGTTCTCATTGGTAGTGGTTACTGTAGGATCATAATCATCACAGTCAATATCTGATGGTACACCATCACAATCCGCATCTTTCTCATTGGTATTGGTTACCGTAGGATCGTTATCATCACAATCAATATCTGTTGGCACACCATCACAATCTTCGTCGTTCTCATTGGTAGAGGTTACATTTGGATCATTATCGTCGCAATCTATCTTCGAAGGCACACCATCACAATCGGCATCCTCTTCTGGTGAGTCACACTCACATTCATCAACTTCAACTACAATGAGATTGTCAATGTAAAATTGTTCTCCTTTTTGTTTTCCTTCAGTAGGATAAATTTTTAATACTAAAACATTGTTCGTCGGTGCTATACAAACACTGAAATTATTCCATTTCGTTGAAGCATTAAAAGCTTCAACTTGAGCTCCTCCTTCTATTAATAAAAATCCTGATCCATCAGCTCCAAAACCGTCATCACTCTTTGCGTCCCAACTAATGTTATATGCCTTGGTCGGATCTAAACCCTTAAATTTCATTATCATTCGCCCCCAATTGGCGTCTTTACTTTCTGCCATCAAGGAATATAGACCAGTAGTACCTCCAGGCACACTTTGAAAAAATAAATCCTCTTCGGTTATAGTATATCCGTATTCCCAATTCCCAACAGTATCTGACTCATTGTAAGGATCGGCTGCATCACCTTCAGAATATAAATTTGATGTAGGGTTAACATCATTAGTATTCGAAAGTTTTTCAAGTTTATTCGTTTTGAGCTCCGTCCAACTTTCGGTAGTTATATCATTTGCAGATGTAAATGATGTAAATGTGAGTAAAAAGGCAAATAAAAATGCCTTAAAAAGTACTTTTGTGTTCATGATGTTTTTTTTAGGTTATAAACACCATAACTCATGTGCATATTAGAGGGGTATGCAAAAAAGGTATAATTTGAAGTAGATTTGATTAATAGCTTAACGAATAAACTTTAAAAAATTTAACTTCGAAGCTTTAATCGATAACGCTCTTAAAAAAATCGATTAAATACATACAAACGGATTTGTTTTTTCACAATATCCTTATTTCCAATTAAATATGTCATTCAAAAATAAAGCCTCTATATAGTTTCAAAAGTTTTACCCAATATGATAATTAATTCTGCTAATTTTAAATCATGAAATACACTTCGAAGCTTCCAGATGTTGGTACTACCATTTTTACGGTAATGGGTGAATTAGCCAATACTTATAAAGCCATTAATCTTGCTCAAGGATTTCCAAATTTCAAGACAGATAAAAAACTTATTCAGTTCGTTAACCAGGCCATGAAAAATGGGCACAATCAATATGCACCCATGGCTGGTATTCTAGACCTGAGATTAGCGATAACAAAAAAGTTTGAAGAGCTTTATAATTCAACCTATCATCCTGAAAATGAAATAACAGTAACTGCAGGTGCAACACAGGCCATATTCACAATAATTAGTGCCTTTATAAAACCAAATGATGAAGTTATCATCTTTAAACCAGCTTATGATTGTTATGGACCTGCCGTAGAAGTCAATGGTGGTAAGGTTATTTCTGTTCCGTTATTAGCACCTGACTACAGGGTGGATTGGGAAATTGTGAGCGCTAAAATATCATCACGTACCAAAATGATTCTTATCAATTCTCCACATAATCCAAGTGGAACCGTATGGACAAAAGAGGATATGATTCAGTTAGAAAGATTAACGAGTAATACCGATATAATTGTATTGAGTGATGAAGTTTACGAGCACTTAATATTTGATGGAAACACACATCAAAGCGTTTGCACTTTTAAAGAACTTAAAAAGCGTTCTTTTATAACGGCATCGTTTGGCAAAACATTTCATAGTACTGGCTGGAAAGTTGGCTATTGTTGTGCACCTCAAGAGTTAATGCAAGAGTTTAGAAAGGTGCATCAATTCAATGTGTTTTCCGTAAATCATCCTGCGCAGATAGGTATAGCCAACTATATGAAAGATTCCAGTACCTATAGAGAACTTCCTCAATTCTTTCAGCAAAAACGAGACTTGTTCCTCAACTTGCTATCCGGTTCTAAATTCAAGTTTCGTCCTAGTGCAGGCACCTATTTTCAGCTCTTAAATTTTAGTGACATTAGTGAAGACAATGATATAGATTTTGCCAAAAGGTTAACTAAAGAGCACGGTATTGCTTCTATTCCTATGTCTGTATTCCAA
>JABDKX010000014.1 GCA_013001975.1 Saprospiraceae bacterium
AAGCAGAACAATCTAAATTAAAAGCAGCCATTCAATTTGAAAAAAACACAACGACCAGCAATAGTGCTTTAAGAAATGAGAATAGTGCAAGTTCAATATCAAAAGATTTAGAGAACAAAAAAACAAACAAAAATGTCTTCGATTCTGACAATTTCCAAGATAATAAAACCGTAAATGAAGATCATGTTTCTTCTTCCACAATGAAAATAAATCCTGCATCATCAACATCAGTTGATTATAAAAAGAATATTGACAAAGGTGTATTAATTGAAGGCGATAAAATTTCAAATCAACAAACAGAAACTTCAAATATTAATGACTCAGATTTATCAGAGAATGTAATTCAAGAAAATGCAATGAAGACAAATCGGTTGATTCAAGAATTTAAAACTATTCCTACTAGAAATTTACTTGAAGCAAATAACAAGGAAAAATTAAATACCATTCCTAAAAGGATGCTGACTGATTGTCCTACGTTTGGTCCAAAGAGTCATAATATATATGTTCAAGGTTATTCATTTTTAGATTATGTTGGAACAAGTTACAGTACTGGTTTTGAAAACAGTTCGTACTTAGAAGAAAGAAAGAATTCTCAATCCTATATGCCAAGTTATCGTGCTGGTCTTCAAGGCAAATACTTATTCGACAATGGACTTTATGTTAAAGCAGGCATTGAATTGGCTGAAGTAAGAGAAAGGTTTACGCATCGCTTAGTTGACACAACTGTAATGATTCAGCCAAATCAATTGATTAGTTATTATATTTCATCTCCTGGGGACACCACTTTTATTTATGGGAATGCTCCAGTTACAACCATCACAGTAAAAAATTGGAATGTTAAAAATTCTTATCAGTCTCTGGATATTCCTATTCTTTTAGGATACCAGGTTAAAAAAGATCAATGGACATATGGTTTTGAAGCAGGTGTCATTTACAATCTGAGATTATCTACGAAGAGTTTATTATTAGACCCAACATCAACGCCAGAGTCAGTACCCGAATATTTTAGAGATAACATTGATTTAAGTTTGACAGGTGGATTAACGGTAGGATATGCGATTAAGCCAAAAATTAATTTACTTATGCTTGCACATTTCAAACGCAATCTATCACCGATAAATACAAGTGTGGATCTTATTTCACAAAAGTTTACTCACTTTGGGTTTGGCGTCGGACTTGAATTTAAAATATAAAACGCTTGCAGTCAATTGTACGCAAATATAATTGACTTCAAGAGCCACATATTAAATGTAATATGTGGCTTATTATTTATTAGAAATAAACCCGAATCACTTGATGGTAAATATCATCAATCAAGTCACCTACGACATTATCTTCATCAATAAATTTTTCCTGAGAAGTTGTTTTATATTCAAACGGGATTGCTCTTTGGTCACCACTTAAATCATAATATTCAATTTCATCTATAAAAGCTGTATTAAAACTTCTAGTTCTGAAGTCACAAAATTCTGACATCTGGTTTACTCTAGATCTGGCTTCCCAATCATACTTTTTAATTTCTGTCACGATAACGACTGACCCAGTCACAGTAATATATTTATCAACCTCCGTTCTTTTACCGCTAGTATCAATTACAGTTTCTGTACCATCTTTAATTCTTTTAGAAAACTCTTTTACTTCTGTACTTTTTCCAACATCAATGTCTAAACTGTTAAAATCAATTTCAATTCTGCAATCAACACTCGGAATGTTTTCTTCAAAATAAACTTGTAAAAATCCACCACTTTTTCTTTCAACATCTTTAAATGTTCTGTCAATCTCATATTCGTACCTAAAATCCCAACTATCCGCTTCAAATAATATATGAATCGTACCTGCTTCTAATGCTTGATTTAATTTCACAACTAAAGTGTCATTATCATCGTCAAATTGTATGGCGTTTTGATAATGAGCAAAAGCTTCTTGTGCAGCTATTTTATCTCCTCTCGAAAAGAACAGTTCCATTGAATTATCAGCCATGTCTTCATAATAACCTGTGATATCTTGAGCCAAGACAATTTGCTCTTCCTCATAGATTTCAATTTGGCGATCAAAATCATCTGATAACCAACGTTTGGCCTTTATGTAATCTTCAATTATATTATTCCTATCATTAAATGCGGAAGCCCAATCTCTTACTTGACCACTTCTCATATCCAAAGCATATTGACTATTATGCTGTTTTAGAATTTCACGAAAGGAACGGTTCAAGATATCTTTATTTTTACCTCTTTTTCCTTTAGTCAACTCTTTGAGAGCACCATTAAAAGCTGATTGATAATTACCTTTTTCAAATTTTTTCTCAGGACTAGCGCATGCGAACAACATTCCCGCTAAAGCGATCAATAGATATTTTTTCATTGGTTCTCATATTTAATGATATGCGTAAAATCACAATAATGAATTAAATATATTAAAGTTTGGAGGCTTTAGTTTGAAAAATAACGTTAAGAACTATTAAGAGAACGTGAAAATTAATTAATTCTAGTTTTTATTTCTGAATAATCTCAACTTTTGAATGCCCCAATGCGAAAATAAAGCAGCTGCGGATACAAAGCCGTTAAAGAAAATATCTACTGGATCAAAAACTCGACTTGGAATAAAAATTTGCAAACATTCATCAAAACAACCTATTAAAAAAACTATAATAAAAGCTAACAAAGCTGGGTATTTTATTTTTGCATCATTTTTGTTTCTTGCTAAAAGGGCCTTATGAATAAAAATGGCCAAAACACTGTATTCAATCAAATGACTTCTTTCCGCAAGTCCCAATCTTAAGAAAAACATTAAGTAGACAGCAATGATTCCAAGCCAAATGATTAATTCTTTTTTCCGCGGTTTTACTTTAAGTCCATGTAAGAGAATAACAACCCCAATAACAGCCATTGCAACCAAAAAAATGGCTGCTTGTAAGTCCTGATTGCTGAATAATTGAGCTAAAGGTTGTCCTAAGAATAAAGTTGAAAATATTGCTAGGACAATTATTAATACCCACGTCCACAATCGCTTTTCACTTTTTGATTTAAATAATTTTCTCATTTTATTGAGCTCCTGAAAAAAGGTTTTATAAAAACACAATGGTGTAAAAATTATATACCCTACATTTAAAAAGGACCTTATTTATCTTCTTAATCTTTCTTCGCTTCAATTTCGTCAAGCAATTTCTGGAAGCTTTGTTGAAGCTGTAAATCTATAACTGCTAACAAATCTTTCTGTCTGTGTAGCTTGTTTGTAGAAACATGTGTTTTGCCTCCTGCAAATTTTACAGTGGCTTGTTCCTTTGGTTCTTCGTCTAAACCATAAGTCCAATTTTTTGGTATAGCGAGCTTACCGTCAATTTTAGTAAAATCGCCATTCACTTCTCTTCCGTCAATTTCTGACTTAATCTCTCCATAATCTTCGATGTATTTTTTTTCAGCGCGAGCGGACATAAAATATATTATCTTTTGAAGATAATAATCTTCCAATGAAGGATTCAAGACATATTCTCTTTCAGCATCCAAATCAATTTCATGAGTTTCCGAACCGTTTATTATTACTGTACTTTTCCCAAACGGCACTTCGAATGTTTCTTTTTTATTAGCGTCTATTGTGAAAGTCTCACCATCTCCAAATTGAAATGTTATTGACTCATCAGTTGGATTATCAACAATTATGAGTTTTATAGGTTGGCTGCATGATGCAAGTAAAAAGAAAAAAGAACCAAATAGAAGATGTCTCATAGTTTTACATTCGAATAAATTTTAACAATCAAATTATTTTCGATAATCTGTAATTTCATTTATAAATCTAAGGAAATTATCAAAATATAGTGGGCTTAGTTCTTTTTCAGATTGAAAATATCGGGTTTCCGTTTGAGATTTGGATTTATTTGGCGTAATCAGTTTTTGCAATCGAGCAATAGTGCCACTGTTACCATCTAAAATAGAAATGTGAGAAGGCAGCATTTTTTGTAACTGAGGTTTAAAATATAAAAAATGAGTACACCCTAATACTATGGCATCAAAATCCTCCCAATTTATATTTTTAAATTTCTGCTTGAGATAAATTTCAACTTCGGGATTCTTAAAATCGAATTGTTCAGCGAATGTTACAAGTTTCTGCAAACTGCATTTTTCAATTTGATTTTCTACATTTAAATTTTCAATAAGGGAATCTAATTTCTCTTCTTTAAGTGTGCGTTCTGTTGCACAGACCAAAACTTTTTTATCAGATAATGAAGTGGCAGGTTTGATGGCTGGTTCCATGCCGATAATAGGAAAGTCATACATTGTTCTTAAATCATTGACAACAACTGCAGTTGCTGTATTACAAGCTAGCACCAATGCTTTTAAATCAAAATGCGTTAAAAAGTCAACAGCCCTAAATACTAATTTCTTTATTTCTTCATTTGACTTGGTCCCGTAAGGAACATTTTCCGTGTCAGCAAAATAGATATAAGATTCATTAGGCAAAAGTTGCATTGCTGCATCCAAGACCGTTAACCCACCAATTCCAGAATCAAAAAAAGCAACATTCATCAATGCAAAACTAATAATAAAGAAACAGCATTAAAATAAAATGAAGTTATCACTGAATCTTTTCGATTAAATGCTTCTGCCTCCTCGGTAACCATAGGCAAGATACCTTGGTCCACCAGACCATGAACCATAATACCTATACCCTATTGGAGAATGAGGATTAAAATCGCCATACTGTCCACCTATATTGTAATATCCTCCGCCTCGATAACCAAAACCTCCTTTTTCATTGTTACTTTTCGGCCAATCATCATTAGTAGCTTCACCAAAATCCAATTTACCATCTCCATGACTGCCAATAAAAGCTCTGCCTAAAGGATTACCAACTGTAATTACTTTTTCCCAAAGACTTCCACTCAGGTCCATTACCCAATAATAAGAAGCGCCAAACACTGACCTGTTTTGATCATTTAAATTTTTCTCCTCCACACCATTGGTAAAAGCCACTTCGAAATTAGTGTTAACGTACCTTTCTAAATCATTATAGGTATTTGTTCCCCAAACAAATTCGCCTTCAATAGGCGTGGATGGTCCTCTTGCTGCTTTTTCATACTCCAATTCCGTGATCGGTCTTATTGCGGCCCAATCGGAATAAGCTAGCCCATCGGTGAAACTGATATAATTCATTGGTCGATTGGGATTGTCGGCAACATACTTTCCATTTTCAAGTCTTATACATCCTCTTTTTTTATAATAATCAATACCACCCATAGGCGATCTTAAGTAAGTCCAATTAGCAGGCAAGGTATTTAAAAATGACGCATATTGCCCTTGGGTTAGTTCATATTTCATAATATAAAAATCGTCGTAACCTTTTGGGAACTCATCAGGTATTGGACCCATTTGATCTCCATTATATAAGGAAGTTTCACTCCAATAATACAAAGCACCCTTTTGAGGTCCTACTTCAATGCTTTCTTCTGAATCAATGCTGATCAAACCATCTCTATTGCCGTCGTTATCACTTTTATAAAAAGCAGCACGTTTTGTTGCAGCTTCATCTGGACTTCCTAAGGTAAAAGGTCCTTCAGGAATGTAAACCATTTCTATTCCATGAACGGAAAGCCCTTCTAAGTTTCGATAAGAAATTTCTTGTAGACTAGTATCAATTACAATTTGAAGTTTTAAATTTATATCTCCACGAAAATTTTTACTAGGATAAATAAAAAATCCTAAGCTATCAGGAGAGATATTTATTTCTGGATTTACAGTTTCACCAGATCTGTTTTTTAAAATCTTATGCCCGTTTGGTACTAATTTTACATGATTGTCCCATTGGGTTCCAAACTTCATAAAAACCCATACAGCATCATGATTCTTTTGATTATGCCAACTGTTTTTCCAGGAAATATCAAAAATAACAGAGACCGGTGTTTCCAAAATATCGGTACGATTAACTGCTCTTACATTTGAAATTGTCAAATCTGAAGCGAAGAGTGGATTTGCCATTAGCCCTATCAAAAAGCAAATTGTCATCATCTTATATTTCATAATTTCTGTTTTTATTTAAAATTTACTCGCCAGCAAACTCCGATGTTTTTCTATAACCCCATGTTGAAGATCCCAGAGTTGAAAAATTTATGACCGCATATTCACCATTACCTTTTATATCTACAATAATTGGAATAATGCCTTGGAATGAAGCAACATCAATTACAGTAGCGTTTGATATCGCATTTTCTATATCTTCTTGAGACATATTTAAATTAAAATAATCTAGTGATTGTAAATTAGCAGCATTATAAAAAACAGTTCCCTGCAAAGCTCTAAATGTGGCTGATCCAAAAGGTGGAAATTCAACCACAACATGTGCACTGTCAACAGTAGAAACCTCTTTATTCAAAACAAAATTCCAATAAGGGTCCGGACTAAAATCTTGTACAAAAAATGGATATTCAACAATGACATCAATCATGATATATTTTGTAACTTTTGTTTGGTCGCCATCAATTAATTCAAACTCTACGGTTACCGGTTCACTATAAAAATCATCGTCGGATATTTGATAGTCATAGGTAATATTAGATAAACTTGAAGTGAAACTTACACGATTTAAAAGTTCACCACCATTCCTTGTTATTAAGAAAGAACTTAATCCTGTTGTAGGGTCTGAAGACAAAGAAATATTTAAAGTTAAGGTTTCACCTATTTTAAAAGGACCTGTACTACTTTGTACAATATCCAACATTGGGGCATCTTTCATTGGAGGACTTGGTTCTTCATCTGAGCATGAAATAAAGCTGATCAAACTATACACAAATAAAAATAGGAAAAGCTTATATGTACTCATTAAGTCAATTTTGATTTATAATCAGATTCTAAAAGAAAGATACCAAAAAAAGTTTAATTGCATAAAAGGGTTTTTTATACCATTCAGTATAAGTAACAAAATAACTAGAAAAACCCGCCGGCATCAAGAACAGCCATAACTAAGCACAAGTACAAAAAAGCAATCGGAATATTCACTAGTAGAAGTAATATGCTTTTAATATTTATAACCATTAATGCGTTTTCGAAAATGATTTGTCCAAACAAAAATAAAGCTACACAAGCATTATAAATGACAGCTATCCAAACATACAGCATGCCAAAGAAAACAATATTTTCATTTCTGGTGATAATAAACATTAATAATATGAGTGTTCCTATAAAAAAAGAACCAAGCATTGAATAAAATCCCAATTTGTTAAAATGATTTTCAAGTTCCATCGTGCTGTATTTTGTCCAATTTAAATAAAGTGATTTCAGGTCTGACATTAAATCTAATTTGCTTAGAATGACCTAAAGCTCTGTTGATATAAAGTGTTCGACCATCTTCAAAATCAAATTTTCCAGATGTATATCGTTTGTTTTTTACTGGCAAAATAGGTGGCTTTAAAAATGGTGGTTTGCATTGTCCCCCATGCGTATGTCCAGACAAAATCCAACCATCATAATTATTCCAAACATTGAGATCACACACATCTGGATTGTGACATAATACAATATTAGCCATTCGCTTATTTACCGTTCTCAAAATTGGTCTTGGGTTATACCGAGGCGACCAATAATCATCTAAACCAATAATATTTAATCCTCGAATATTCACTTTTTCATTCGACAAAATGCCAATGCCACTTTTCCTCAAAATTTTTGTGACAGCATTTGCTACTTTTATCTGCGACCACCTATAACCATAGTCATGATTTCCCAAAACACCAAATGTTCCCATCTTGCCTTTAACGGCATGTTTAAATACTTTAGTTAGTTGCTTAAATTGTTTTGCATTTACATAACTGATAAAGTCACCTGTATAAAAAACAAAATCTGGCTTATACCTTTTTGCTTTTTCAAAAGCATTAATCAAAAAATCTAATTCAAAATCATTACCAACATGTACATCACTTATCTGCATGATCCTTTTACCTATCAACTTTTTCGGTAAATTTTTAACAGGCATTTTAACATGTTCAAAATCTATCCAAAATGGTTCAATTTGCCAAGCATACAATCCTGTCATCAAAGCTGTTGCTGCTATTGTTGAACTCGCTTTTACAAAATTTCGTCTTTTCATATGCCACCATTTTTAGACGTCAAAAGAATTATGATGATTATACAGAAAGCTGAGAAAGCTGCAATCAACACAGCACCAGCTGCTACATCCTTGATGATCTTAATATTAATATCATATTTCAACGAGATTAAATCGCAGGTTACTTCAATAGCTGTATTAAATAATTCAGCTATTAAGACAACACTTAATGCAATACTTAAAAGCAGCCAGGTTGTTAAGCTTAGGCTTAAAGTAGAAGCGTAAAGGCAAACCACTGTGACGATCACAAGTTCCAACTTGACATTGAGTTGTGTCATGCAAGCGTATTTAATCACTTCAATTGCATGACGAATACTTCTTATTTGAGAACTAAATATTTTTATCATAATTATTGATATTTAATTCTTCCTTTGGCTAATTGCCAAAGGAAGGATAGTCAGTAATTATTCACCTATTGATGAACCGTTCAAATTATACCAATCTATGTTTCTAGATAAAAACATAACAGAGCCTAAAATGACAAACAATCCAACGCTACCAGCTAAGAGAGCAAATTCCTCTAATTGTAAAATGATAAATATGTAACTGAACAATGCAGACATTAAAAGAAGTAATATAATAATGGCTTTCTTCGATTTAATAATGAAAAAAGTGTAAGACACAATCAAAATTATTGTTCCAATTGACGATAGTGCATATGCGGAATTAAAGCCAATATGTTCTGTTAAAGAAAGCAATAATAAATAAAAGGTTGCTAAAGAAAAGCCAACCATCGTATACTGGATGGGGTGAATATTCTTTTTATACATAATTTCAAAAAAGAAAAATATTCCAAATGTCAATGCGATTATAAGTAAGGCATATTTTGACGAACGATTATTTTTTCCGTATCCATCAATAGGTTCAATAAGACTGACGCCAAAGCTTTTGTTTATTTTTTTAAAATCATAATGACCATCAAACCAATAATGAGGAAAATCACGATTGTATTGATTGGTTGTCCATTTTGAATTAAATCCTTCTTCAGTAATATCATAAGATTGAGGCAATGAAGAACCTATGAAACTTGGGGAATGCCACTCTGACTTCAAATTGACTTGAGCATTGCGAGCGACAGGAGCAAACTTAATTGATCGGGTTCCTTTTACTTTTAAATTCATTTCAAAATTAAGCGAATGTTCATCTTCGATTCCCAAAGCATCAGTTGACAAACTGGTTATCATTAAAGGATCTTGTATTAACCCAGGGCTTAGCTCAAACGATTCGCCATTTATAGTAATAAATAAATCTTCATATAAACCATTGTTATCGGATAAGCCAATAGAAATATAAGCTCCGGCATAATCAAACTTGTATTCATCAATTTCATGTTTTTCTAAATTCGGTAATAGAATTTTACCTTTCAGATTTAATGCTGATTTATAAACTATGACTTCATAGATACTGCGTTTGCGTTTGTCTGTATTAATATCGCCATCTATTTCAACCATATCCGGAGTTACTGTAATGAATCCATTGGTTATCTTTTTTTTATCATCGTCATCGGATATTGTTCGTGAGTATGGAATCTTCAAGACAGGCGGAACAATATTTTGACTTTGGCCATAAGCTTTCGCAACGTCGTTTTCAATTTGATTTTTCAACCCACTTCGTTCCCTAATAAGGCTTTGCACGGAGGCTACAGGAATCATTAATAAAAGACATAAAAAGAGTATGGTTATAATTTTGAGCATAACGGACTCTTTTATTTTTTGAGCAATTGATTTGTTCATTTTTTCAGGAATATTCATATTGTTTAATTAAAAGTACTTTGCATTTCAAAGTATATGTTTAAAAAAAATTATTTATTCATTTCACGTAACATCGCTTCAAGGGCATCTAAATGTTTTTGGAAAGCTTTAATACCTACTTTAGTAGCGCTGTAAGTTGTATTTGGTTTTCTTTCTATAAATGTTTTTAACACTGATATGTAATTTAATTTCTCTAATGCTTTGATATGGCTGGCCAAATTGCCATCTGTAAGTTTAAGGGCTTCTTTTAATCCATTAAAACTTATCTGATCTTCCATCATCAGAATACTCATAATGCCTAAGCGTACCTTGTTTTCAAAGGCCTTATCCAAATTTTTGAATTCACTAAACATTAATCTCTATCATATTTTATATACATTATGACACCATATATTATATGCAGTACGCCAAATCCCAAAGCCCAAAAATATAGACCGTACCCATCAAATTTCATCGAAGCCAATCCTACTAAAATCTCAGCTATTCCTAAAGCACCGATATCTCTAAATGTATAATGACTTGCGGAATACAAAGCGACACCATAAAAGATTAAACAAGAGGGTGCTATAAGGTAAAGGTAATTTTTTGAGAGCAAAATCAAGACAAATAAACCTCCTGTTATAAGAGGGATGCTAAATGAAACCAATGCTTTGTAAGATGCTTTAGTCCAGACTTTCTCCCCTCGTCTTTTAGCCTTTTTATTTGTAAAAAAAAGTGCCGTTCCTAAGGCCAAAATAAAAACAGCAGCAGCAACTATCAGCAATTCCAAAACTATACCCGTTACTTCTCCAGAACTTATATCGCTATAGGCTACTGAACTAGAATGATGAATTAGGTTGTAGGCAACATACGCTCCAATCAATGCATATATTCCCGCTAAGATCCCTGACAACCCACTAAGGGATAAAAATCGAGACCGGTCCTGCATTAGCAAGCGTATCTTTTGAATTTCTTGTAAATAATCTTCAGACATAAAAGTACTTTGTGCTTCAAAGTTAAATTAATTATTTAAATAATCAAAGTATTAACTATTTAGGGAACATCATTAATGCAGATTGACGAGAAATAAAAATGATAAACTGGTAGCTTAACCATATTTCGTAGACATGTAGTCGTGCGATTTTTTTAATAATTCGCTCAAAATATCTAAGTTGATATCATCTAGTTTTTTGATATAAAGGCAAGATTTTCCAGTCTTATATTTACCGAGTTTAGCCATCAACTTGGGAAACCTTTGCATCCCTGCCATAATGTATAATGTAATAGCAGTTTTGCGAGAAGAAAATCCTGATTTCATAAAGTCGCCCTCTCTCCCACTCTCATATTTATAATGGTAGGTACCATATCCAACAATTGCAGTTCCCCACATTTCAGGTTTTTCACCAGTAATTTCTTTGAGTAATTTGTAAATTATTTTTATATCTTTTTTACGCTCAGGTGATTCAATGGCATTGATATATTTCATAACACTTGCCTTCGTTTTTTGCGTTTTATTTTTTGCTTGAGACATAAAATTATATTATTTATCTGGTTAACTCGATATATTCATTTAATACTTTGTCCAAGAAAATGCGCGTATTTTTCTTCTCAATTTTAATACCTAACACATCTTGAATCTTTTCAGATAGATTAAACATTAATTCTTTGTTAGCATTATTAGGATAACGACCGTAGCGTAAAAGGCTTTGCTTCACCAACAACATATCACTATCTGTAAATGCAACCAACTTGGGATATTCTATCTCTGCTATTTTGTTGGCTCTATCAATATCTGCTAATGAAATACTGGAATCATTTTTAAGTTTGACAACCGATGTGCCAGCAATAAGATCTCCTATTCTTTGACGTCTTTTTGAAGACGAAATAAATAAAATAGCAATCGTTCCTAATGAAAATGTAATGTCCAGCGTTCTGAATATCCATCTTAAATAATACTCAGTCAATGTTGGCGTTGAACCGTTAAGAGCAACCACTCTAATTTTTAAAACCATTTTACCAATTGACTGCCCATTGTTAAAGACTTCAAAAAATAAATTATAAAATGTAAAAATGGGTAATACAAATAAATACATCATTATTGTATTTCCACCCATAACAGTACCACAAAGCAGCAGATATACAAATAAGATAGCGGCATCAATGACCCAAGCCAATATCCGTTGTATTGTATTGGCAAGTTCAAATCGCATAACTATATTATGGGCTGTAACGATATCTATTTTCTGTGATGCCATTAATAATCAGAAGTATACTTATTATTTAAAAGATAATTATAAGGATAATTAAATAGACCAACAACATAACTGTATATTAGTGTATTAAACTCAAATTAATATCCGTTATTGTTTCATAACTTAGACATCAAAATAATTAATCATTCTAAAGGACATTTTTGACAGAGTCACAATTTATAACAAAAAACAAAAAGGACTGGCAAGAGTTAGAATTTCTTCTTGATCGAAAAATTGTAAATCCAGATAAACTTAATCGATTATTTGTAAAGGTTTCTAGTGATTTATCTTTTGCAAGAACATTTTATCCTAACAGATCTGTAAGGCTCTATCTCAACAATCTTACGCAAAGAGTTTTCGATAGTATTCGTGTAGAAGAAAAGAAGTTCCCTTTTAAAAAAGTCGTTGATTTCTTTAAGCATGGGTTACCTCAAGAAATCTACAGATCTCGACGAGCATTTTACAGCTCTTTCATTGTTTTCATCATTGCGATAGGCATTGGTGTTGTTTCAAGTATCAATAATACTGACTTTCCAGCGGTTATATTAGGTGAAGAATATGTCGAGATGACAGAAGAAAATATTCGAAATGGTGATCCAATGGCTGTTTATAAAGACGAACGCAAAGAGAATATGTTTTTTAGGATTACTTCAAATAATATCAGAGTTGCTTTTTATGCCTTTATTTTTGGATTAATTGGAAGCATAGGAACATACATAATATTACTAAGCAATGGCATTATGTTGGGCGCATTCCAATATTTCTTTTACAGCAAAGGACTATTCCAAATATCATTCTTGACTATATGGATACATGGAACGATCGAAATTTCTGCCATAATTTGTGCAGGAGCAGCAGGCATTATTTTAGGTAATGGACTATTATTTCCTAAAACATTTTCAAGAACGAACTCACTCCAAGTCGCAAGCAAGCGCGCATTAAAAATTATTGTTGGTATCATTCCTCTATTCATTATTGCAGGAATGCTTGAATCGTATGTTACACGACTTACCGATATGCCTAACAGTTTAAAAGCTGCAATTATAATTTTTTCGTTCCTTTTTATTTTACTACAATGGGTAATATATCCTTTTTACTATCGCTTCAAAAACAAAGATCTGATTGATGAAAAAGAAGGCTTACCACAAATTGAAGAAGAAATCGATTTTAGTAAAACCCAATTAAAAAAATTCTCAGAAATTTTAACCACCTCAATTGCACAATTCAGGATTAATATAGGTGGCATATTTAAGCATGTTGTTTTTTACACTGCCGTTCTATTTGCGCTTTACCTAATGTTTTATATTACTATCAATTTTAATGTGGATAACCAAATCAGAGATATTAGCCTATTTAATTTTTCTACAGGAGGATATGAAGTCTTGATTGTTGTGTTGATAGCACTAACCTACATTATCATTAATATAAAAATGATCTTCGAAAAAGAATCATTGACTATTGTTAATAAAATTAGACATTTCAAAAAATTCGCCTTCCCTGTATTGATAATTTCGTTCTTATACTTAACTATATATTTTACGAAATCTTGGGGTTACCTACTGTTAGGGTTCATTATAATACCACCACATTTTATAGTCACACACCTTGAACGTGATGTCAAAAACTTATATTCTTTTAAAGAATTAAAAATAAGTTATGTCCACAGTTTTAATAATTGGCTTTACTATTTATCAGTTTATGTTTCAATTTTGTTGCTTTATTTTATTGTGCTTTTATTTTCAATTTCTGGCATCACAACGTACTTGGTTAATTTCATATCATGGCATCAGATATTTGAATATCAATCAGCTGATTTGACTTTTATATCTCATTTGTTCCATTGGTTTCTTTTTACATTTACGCTGCCATTAACTTACTTTATTTTGGCTTATAATTATCATTCTATATCCTGCAAAGAAAACGCTGCTGACTTAAAATTAAAGCTGGCCAATTTTGGGAAATCATCACAAACCTTTGAAACGAAATGAGGATTCAAAGAATAATTTATATTATTCTCATTTTTTGTTGCTTCAGGCAAGGAGTAGCCCAAGATATATTTGTCAATAAATTTGAAATTTCTCAAGATTCGTTTGAAGTATTTAAAGAGCAAGTCTCTTTCCCCGCAACAAAAACAGTATTGGTTCCAAGAGTAAAACCCAAGCCGAAAGCAAAAGAAGAACTCAAAGAGAGCGCACCACAATCTTCTGGTGCTAACGGGATTGTCCGCTACTTAATATATGCTCTTGTTATCCTGCTCTCCTTGTTTTTAATAACAATTATATTTTCAAAAATAAAAAAGGATAAGGAAATTAATCCCATTCCGACAAACCTAAATGAAATAGAAGATATTTCGGAAATCAATAGTGAAGCCTTATACGAAAAAGCAATTAGAGAATCAAATTATAGATTGGCCATCAGAATGCAGTTTATAAAAGTTTTGCAAATCCTATCAGAAAATAAAATCATTTTTTGGCAACCTAACAAAACAAATAGAGATTATAAAAATGAAATAATTGATAACAATACAAGAGAATCATTTGAATATTTAACGTTAATTTATGACCTGGCATGGTATGGTAATAAATCTGTCACACCCGATGTATTTGAAGTTTATAATGCAAAATTTCTAACATTTATAAATAATAATAATGTCAGAAAATAAAAACTTCATACTTATCTTAGTTGCGTCATTAATGCTAGCATCAGTCTATATTCTAACAAGTTATAAGTTTGAAAAAATTCCAGATGCAGATTGGCGCCAAACGTATAAATATGATTCGAAGGAGCCAAACGGTTTTTGGTTATTTAAATCACTTCTTGAAAATCAACTTGGTTCTGAGAACGTTGTGCTGCGAGACAAACAATTTTCATTTAACAGCATAAAAGATTCTACCACCTTATATGTTTTCTCCAGTCCATCCTCCTTTATAAATACCAGCATAAAAGACAGTATTTTAGATATTACCAGACAAGGATCTGCAGCAATGATCATTGCACCACTATCTTACATATATTTAAGTAAAAGTGAAAAGTATTTATATCAGGAAGATGATAAAAATGAAGATTTCAATACCGATCCTGACAGTTTAATTTATCTGGATTTTGAGTCAAGTAGAGATACATCATGGACAATATTTACTTCTAATAATGAATCAGATAGTTTGGGTGTTTACAAATATTATAATAAAGAATTCCGGAGTGCTGACTATTCTATTTATCGATTCAATGATAATGATTCATTAGATATGTTGAATGAGTATCTGTATTATAACCAAGATCATTCTTTCTTTTTTGAGCATAAGAACTTACCTAACCTCTACATTCATCTGAATCCACAACTATTTGGTAATGTTGCATCACGCTTAGATTTTTACAAAGCTCATTTCGAATTTGTTTTTAGTAAAATTAATATTAATAAGGTAGTACTGGATCATCCCAGTTTACAACCAATTGAAGTGCAACGAGCATCTGAAAGCCCACTTGCCTACATTATGAGTTCAAAAGCTCTTCGCTGGGCATATTTTATCATGCTAGGCACTTTTCTTATTTATATTATAAATGGAGGTAAACGAAAACAAGAAGTAATTCCTATAAAAGAACCGCTAAAAAATACATCCTTAGATTATATAAAAACAATAAGTACCTTATATGAAGAACAAAACCAAAATGAAAATTTGGTTTTGCATATGAAGTCGAATTTCGAACATGAAATAAAAAAGAAATACTATACTGATATAGATGATACGCAATTGCTATCAAAAAAATCAGGCGTTGACAAAGCGGTCATTGATCGCATTGTCAGCAAATTTGAAAGCGCTGAAAAAAGTAGTTTTTCAGATGATCAATTAATTGTTTTACATCATCAAATAGAATCATTTTTTAAAAATTGTAAGTAATGGAAGATATGAACGAACATATTGAAGAAGGTGGACCTATAATTCCAAATTATACCGCACACGACATCATGCCAATCAGAGATAAAATAAAGGAAATCATAGATGAGTGTAGTAAGGTTGTCATTGGCCAAAGATCTTTGGTTGAGTTAATGGTAACATGTATTCTATCAGAAGGACATATCCTATTAGAAGGTGTCCCTGGAGTTGCAAAAACATTAACTGCTAAAGTATTGGCAAAAACAATAAACTCAGGTTTTTCACGAATTCAATTTACGCCTGACTTGATGCCGGCAGATATTATTGGAACTTCGATATTCAATATGAAGGAATCAGAATTTGTATTTAAAAAAGGACCCATATTTTCTAACGTTATACTAATAGACGAAATTAACAGAGCACCTGCAAAAACACAGTCGGCCCTTTTTGAGGTTATGGAAGAAAAGCAAATTTCTTTTGATGGCGTAACATACCAAATGGAACATCCATTTATCGTAATCGCTACACAAAATCCAATTGAGCATGAAGGAACTTATCGATTGCCTGAAGCCCAACTTGACAGATTTTTGATGAAGATTAATTTGGGTTATCTGAATGCAAACCAAGAGGTTGAAATCTTGAAACGGTTTAAAAATAAAATCGGAAAAACTGATCTGTCTATGATCACTCCCAAAATTGATGGGCAATTTATCAAGGAATCGAAGAGAATTTTGGAAGTCTTACATGTAGAAGACCAAATCTTAAATTACATTGTTAAAATCGTTCAAGAAACACGTGAACACGGAAAGATTTATTTAGGAGCTTCGCCAAGGGCTTCGCTGGGTATTTTGAATGCAAGCAAAGTCACTGCAGTTATAGCAGGACGTGATTTTATTACGCCAGAAGACATTCAGTTTGTTGCACCGCATGTTTTAAACCACAGACTAATTCTGACACCTGATGCAGAAATGGAAGGAATGAATAGTGTTGATATAATAAATGATATTTTGAAAGTAATCGAAGTCCCAAGGTAATGTTGAAAAATTATTACTTAACTAAACATTTCTACTACCTAGCTTCATTGTTTGCTTTGCTCTTTGTCGGTGCCTATGCATTTGAAGGTATATTCAATATTATCGTTTTATTGCTGATTCTATCAGTTTTAATACTCATTGCAGATGGGATTCATTTAAAATTGGTCTCTTCAAAAATAAAAGTCAAAAGAGATGTTCAAGAAAAACTTTCATTAGGAGATATTCAATATATAAACTATCATATTTCAAATCAAAACAAGCAACCATATCAATTTGAAATCTTTGACAATTTACCTATTCAATTTCAGTTTCGTTCGTCTGTTCTTGAATCTAAAATTGATGGGGAATCAACATTAATAAAAAAACATGCTATTGTTCCAACTACAAGAGGATTGTATAAATTTGGTAAAACAGTTCTGTTTGTTAGACGTAACTTCCCAAGTTTAGTAATGTATAAAACTACTTTCGAAAATTCTAAGGATGTGAAAGTTTACCCTAGTATTATCCAAATGGAAAAATATGAATTACAAGTATTTTCCAAAAGTGCTGCTTTAATTGGGGTAAGACGAACGAGAAAAATTGGTGAAAGTGATGAATTTGAACATATCCGCCCATACTTGTATGGTGATAATATCAAATCTATAAACTGGAAAGCCACGTCAAGAACTTCTCAATTAAAAGTAAATCAATATCAAAACACGCGATCCCAAAATGTGTATTGTATCGTCGACAAAGGAAGATCGATGAAAATGCCTTTTTTCGAAATGACGCTTCTTGATCATTCTATTAACTCTGCGCTGATTCTATCCAATATAATTTTACGAAAATATGATAATGTTGGTTTGGTAACTTTTTCAGATCGTATTGGTTCATTATTGGCTTCAAAATCATTAAGCGGGCAACTCGAAAAAATATCTGAACATCTTTACAACCAAAAAACAGGTTTCAAAGAATCAAATTTTGAGTTATTATATTATACGATCAGACAGCAAATCAGTCAACGAAGTATTTTGATTTTCTACACCAACTTTGAACATAAAGTTGATATGGAGCGCAACCTCCCTTATCTCAGATTATTAGCTCGAAAACATTTATTGGTGGTTATACTCTTTATCAATACGGAATTGTTCAAGGCTACTAAAATGAAATGTAAAACCAAATCAGATATATATTTAAAAACAACTGCACAAACAGCACTAAAGGAAAAAGAAAATATTGCTTACAAGCTGCGAATCAATGGCATTCAAACCATCCTAACAAAACCAGAAGATTTAAACATTGATGTGATCAATAAGTATTTAGAAATTAAAAGTAAATTAATGATTTAGAATATTTCTTTATTTTAAAGCTATTATTTAACAACTAAAACAAACTTTTTATGGATACAGAATTTTTAGATTCGAACATAAATCAAGGAGACTTAATTATAACTAACGAGATTCGTAAGTTTTTAAAAGAAACTGCGAAGTGGGCTAAGTTTCTTTCGATTATAGGTTTTATCATAATAGGGCTTATGATAATTATTGGACTATTCATGGGTACAGCAATGGCAACAATGATGGGAGGTATGACTCAAGAAACTGGAATGTCACCCTTGTTAGGTGGAGGCTTTTTTACTGTATTTTATATTTTGTTAGCAGCTTTATATATCATGCCAGTCTTATTCCTCTATCGATATGCATCAAATATGAAAGTGGCATTAGAAAACAATAATCAGCAATTTTTAAGTGATAGCTTTAGAAATTTAAAAAGCCATTATAAATATATAGGTATCCTAATGGCTATATTGCTCATTTTATATGGAGGCGTTTTTATCCTAGGACTACTGTTTGCGATGATGGCTGGATAAATATTATTAAGGAAAAAGAAAATATATAGGAGGATATTTTAATATTCTCCTATTTTATGATTTATTCAATTCTTCTATTTGTTTTCCTATCTCTTCTGCCTCAGCAAATTTTAAATCCGCAGCTTTCCTATCAATTTTAGACAACTTAAAAGCTTCTTCATGTAACTTCTGATATTTTATTTGAAGTTTTTCTAACGGCGTTTTTGATTTGAATATTCCAAACATAATTTTATATTAAATTTTTAATGTACTTAATCCAGCATCAACACCAATAACTTGCCCTGTAATACCAGAGGATTTGTCACTCAGCAAAAACAAAGCGGTAGCTGCGATCTCTTCAGGTGTTAATATTTTTTTCAGAGGATGCTTTTGACTTAATGAATCACGTTGTTTGTCAGATCTTAGTATCCCTGCTGACAATGATGTATCCGTAATACTCGGTGCAATACAATTAATTCTTATTGTTGGTGCCAATTCCGCAGCTAGCGATTTTGTCAACGCTTCAACGCCAGCTTTTGCTACAGCAATTGAACTGTGAAATGGCATCCCTTGATTGACAGCAACTGTACTAAATAAGACTACACTAGGTGACTCCCCTCTTTTTAGTTGCTTTAGATATTTTTTGATGACCCTCACTGCACCCAATACATTGATATTAAAATCATCAATAAAGTTTTGGTCTGTCAATGAGTTGATAGGTTTTAAAGTAATAGATCCAGGACAGTAAACAATAGAATCCACATTCCCTAATTCAGGCAGTGAATCAGATGTAATATCAAGGCTGTAACTATTTAAATTTGTATGGGTCCAATCTGGGTTTGAACGACTAATATTGGTACAATTATATTCGTTGACCGCACTCTTTAATAGAGCGTTGCCAATTCCCTTACTGCCGCCAATTACCAATAAATTTTTCATATTAATTTAAATTTCTGAATTGATTCTTGCCTAAATAATCAGCTCTTGCAATCAATACTTTTTTTAAATACTTCTTGTCAACTGAGCCATTAAAAGGTGGTTTCATTTTCATAAAATCTTGTTTTGAGTATATCGATAATAAACCACTATTAAAATAAATATTCAGATAAAAAAAAGGAATGAGCCATACATATGTCTTATATACTGATTGAAAGCCAACGATCAATCCTTTAGGTCTTAATTCTAAATAGCAATACCTGGTATCTAAATGAGGACTGAATAAATCTTCCAACGCTTTATTGGCTTCTAAAATCTGCATTTTTGAAGTGCCAATGCCTTTCATTTTAATTTTTTCTAACAATGAAAATGGTTGCCCAATAAATTCATTTATTTTTTTATCAATTTGCTTATTTCGATATGTTATGTTAACGACCACAAAAGAAGAACAAGAAAAACAATAAGTTGTTTATCAATTGACTAAGAAATATTAAAGAGATGTCGCTTAAAGAAAGAAAGGCATCGATAATTAAATCGACACCCTCCCAATTGTTATGAAAATATAATCTTAGTTAAAAAGGTGCTGCTTTCTTACCAAAAACCATAAAATCACTCGCGACAACTTCTGTAATCCATTTCTCCTTACCTTCTTTATCGGTATAAGATCTTGTGGTTAACTTACCATTGATAAGCACTTCAGATCCTTTCGCCAACATAGAATTCATGTTTTCAGCAACCTTTCCCCAAGCAATAACATTGTGCCATTGGGTTTGCGTTTCTTTCTCGCCTTTGTTGTTTTTGTAATACTCATTGGTAGCCAATGAAAATGAAGATTTGGATTTTCCAGTATCAAATGTTTTTACTTCAACATCTTTACCTAAGTGCCCAATTAATTGGACAGAATTTCTAACGGAACTCATAATAATAATCTTTTGTATTCCAAGTGAATGGAACAGGTTAAACAAAAAATGATCTATAAATCAATACACAAAGATTAGGTAGGAAAATCTTTTATTGCAAATTATAAACGCATACTTACGCAAGTATATGTTTACAGACGTTTCCTATCATATTTTAAAAGCCTATAACAAATCGTTTGTTTGACTATTTCTGTAATTTCTCCGTAAAACTTTATGTAACTAATGGTATTCAAGTTCACACAGAAGTATTTAATTATCTTTATAAAATGAAAAATGGTCGTGTCATAGCTGTCCACAAATGCCCTCATCATCAGCTGTCTAAAATCAGTCAACCCTTTATCAATATTATTGAAGGACAAGGCATAGAAGGTGATGCACATAAAGGCATGACAGTAAAACACAGGTCAAGAGTCAGAAAGGATCCTACTCAACCAAATCTTAGGCAAGTGCATTTGATGCATTCAGAATTATTTGATGAATTAAGCGCAGAAGGATTTGATATAGAACCAGGCATGATGGGAGAGAATATCACAACTCAAAATATTGATTTACTCAATCTTCCAAAAGACACAATTCTAAATATAGGTGATGCGTGTGTTATTCAAATCACAGGATTAAGAAATCCTTGCAACCAATTAAATGGAATCCAAGAAGGACTTATGGAAAATCTCGTTTATAAAAATAAAAAAGGAGAACTTATTCGAAAAGCAGGCATAATGGCCATTGTCCTAAAAGGAGGTATCGTTAAAAAAGGAGATGCCATTTTGGTAAATTTACCATCCAAACCATTAATAAAATTAGACAGAGTTTAATATGAAAACATCAGATCCAAATCTCGTTCTTACAAAAGAATATGATTGTTCAAAAGAAAAACTTTGGCAAGCTTTAACAAACCACGAAACGATGATACAATGGTACTTCGAAAATATTCCAGCATTCGAACCCATAGTTGGATTCAGCACAGTTTTTACAGTTAATTCTGAGACAAGAGAGTTTATTCACAATTGGATAATAACAGAATCTATTCCAAATAAAAGAATCGCCTACAGTTGGCATTTCGATGGATATGAAGGAAAATCCATCTCGATTTTTGATATTGAAGAAAAAGAAAACAAAACCATCTTAACGCTTACAATAAAAATTCTTACAGATTTTAATGATGAAATCACCGAATTCAAGAGAGAAAGTTGTATCGGAGGATGGAATTATTTCTTAGGAGATCGTCTAGAGCCCTTTTTAAATAAAGATTAACTCTACTTACATAGATCACATCGAATCATTGATTTCATTGAATCATCCAAGCAAGAGGCGGGACGCCTTTGCATTATCTAAGCTTCTATTTAATAGTGGAAATTATTATACCCTATCGCTAACATTGTATTCATTGTTTTCATTGTTTTCATTAAAAATTGTTCCTCTTGATCCTGCGGATTACGCTTCGTTCATATTGAATCATGCAAGCAAGAGGCGGGACGCCTTTGCATTATCTAAGCTTCTATTTAATAGTGGAAATTATTATACCGAATTGCTAACATTGTATTCATTTTATTCATTGTATTCATTGTATTCATTGTATTCATTGTATTCATTGTTTTCATTGAATCATTGTTAACTGCTAACCCGCCCGCTTCGCGGTTCTCTTCGCCAAACCTTACGGTTTGATCCTGCGGATTTAGCTTCGTTCATCCACCCGCTTCGCGGTTCTCTTCATCAAAGCCTGTCGGCTTCGGTCGTTCCGACTTCATTTCGTTCATCTCTCAAAAGAAAATAAGTAATCATAAAACTGATCAGCATAAATATGCCACCTAAAAAGAAAGCTGATCCTGCAAATTGAAATGGTGCATTTTCAGATGTGAAATAATAGAATATGCCTGTCATGATCAGCGGACCAAATATGGTTGTGACACTCACCAGACTTGTTAACCCACCTTGCAGTTCTCCTTGCTCATTATCTGGAACTTGAGTGACTAAAAAAGCTTGTAAATTAGGCATCGCAATACCACCTAAACTATATGGAATTAAAAAGAGAAACATCATCCATGTTGAAGAAGCAAATGCAAATAAAAACATACCTATTGCATAAAGTGCAAATCCATAATAGATGCTTTTGTTAATGCCAAACTTGTCGGCGGTCTTTTGAGCTAAAACGGCTTGGACAAAACCAACCAATGCCCCAACGAAAGCTAAAGAAATACCTATCAACATCTCACTCCAACCAAATTTAAATATGGTAAAGTATGTCCAATTACTTTGCACAGCATGCGATCCTAAATGCAGAAAGAAAAAAGCCAAAAGTAATATTTTGATCTGCTTATAACTTATTATTTGTTTCAGTGATCCAATTGGATTGGCTCGTTTCCAATCAAACTTACGCCTGTTTTCTTTAGAAAGAGATTCGGGTAATATAAAATAACCGTACAATACATTTAAAATACTCAATCCTGCAGCAGCAAAAAATGGTACACGCGTTCCAAAACTTCCCAAAACACCGCCAAGCAATGGGCCCACAATAAATCCAATGCCAAAAGCGGCCCCTATCATTCCAAAGTTTTTGGACCGATCTTCATCAGTACTCACATCAGCTATATATGCTGATCCTGTCGTAAAACTTGCACCCGCCACACCCGCCAATATTCTTCCTACCATCAACCAAATATAAGTCGGAGCGAAAGCCATAATAATATAGTCAACACCCATTCCAAACAGCGATAGAAGTATTATTGGCCGACGACCAAACTGGTCACTTAGGTTTCCCATTAGGGGAGAAAATAAAAACTGAGCCGCAGCAAAAGCAAACAATAAATAACCACCATAAGTACTCGCCTCATTAACTGAAATACCTTTTAACTCAACCAACAATTGAGGTAGAACTGGAATAATAATTCCAAATCCAATAACATCCAGCAACAACGTAATGAAGATAAAATTAACGGCAGCTTTCTTAGTGGTTTTCATTAATTATCAATAAGGAATGCAATTTAACTTATTTATAATGAAGAGAATTATTTTATTTTCTTTAATTTAAATGAGTACAAAGCTTCAAATTGTTTCTTATATGAGTATAAAACAAAAACAATAATCATGAAAAATTCTATACTTACGCTTATATTTTCAAGCTTATTAATCAACATATGCTTAGGTTATTCAAATCCAAATGAAGATGAAAATGATTTTAGCTTAGAGGGTGTTCTTGAGCTCTTCCAAGATTCTGAAAACTTGGAGGATTTTGAAACAAAATTAAATCAAGAAGATAATTACATTTCAAATTTAGATTTGAATGAAGATGATAAAATTGATTATATCAAAGTCATCGATATCCAAAGTGATAATGTTCATGCTATCGTGCTTCAAATCGATGTTGATGAAAATGAATCGCAAGATATTGCTGTCATTGAAATAGAAAAAAGTGGAGAAGCTACAGCACATATTCAAATTGTTGGCGACGAAGATATTTTTGGTGAAGATGTCATTGTAGAACCCTTTGAAGTTGAATCCAGTCAAGGTCAAGATGGTGGACCATCAAGCGAAGAAGCATTTGTAAAAATCGTAATTAATGTGTGGGGATGGCCATGTGTAAGATATGTTTACCATCCAACATACCGCGTATATCGCTCTCCTTGGAGATGGGGTTACTATCCATCATATTGGAGACCTTGGAGACCTCACCCTTTTAATATTTTGGTTACTAAAAGACCTTTTTACAGACTGAATTGCCATACTGTGACACATCGAAGATTTGTTGGGGCACATAAGGTTTATAAACCAAGAAGAACACATTCTGTAACGGTTAAAAAAAGACACAGTAAAACAGTAGTTGTAAATAAAAACAGAAGAACGAAAACAGTTAAGACCAAAACAACGACAGTTAAAAATAAAAACGGGAAAACAGGTGTTAAAAGAAAAACAACTGCGACAAAAACAAAAAAGACACGGAACGGAAAAGTTAAATCAGGCAAGAGAACTAAAACTACAAAAGTCAAAAGAAAGAAAAAGAACTAAATTTCTATCTCAAACTGATTTATTAAATTTTTATAGTAGGCATAAATAAAATTATACTAATATTGAAGCGAATTATAATCCACCGAAAGTATAATTTTATTTTTTCCTATGGATATTCATCAGATATTAAAAGACACCTTTGGTTATACCCAATTTCGGGATAAACAAGAACAAATCATAAATCATGTTTTAGATGATAAAGATGCATTAGTCATCATGCCAACAGGTGGAGGTAAGTCAATGTGTTATCAAATACCTGCACTGGTAAATCCTGGTCTTACTGTCGTCATCTCTCCTTTAATTGCATTAATGAATGACCAAGTATCTGCCCTCAGAGAATTGGATGTAGAAGCGGATGCGCTCCACAGTAACATTGACAGCAACTTTGTGTCGGAGATTTATAATGATATTGAATCAGGTCATTTAAAAATGCTGTATGTATCACCTGAAAAAATTCTTTCAGAAAACTTTCTACACTTTTTAAAGAATCAAAAGATCAGTTTATTTGCTATCGATGAAGCACATTGTGTTTCTGTTTGGGGAAATGATTTCAGACCTGAATATGTTAAATTAGCTCAGCTAAAAGAACACTTTCCTGAAGTTCCAACCATTGCCTTAACTGCAACTGCTGATAATGCGACGCAAGCGGATATCAGTAAACAGTTAAAATTAAACGATCCGACACATTTCGTTTCAAGCTTCGAAAGGAAAAATATTAATACCGCTGCCAAGTCTGGCATTAAAAGAATAGAGCAAATTTTCAACTTTCTTCTTCCAAGAGAAAATGAAGCTGGAATAGTTTACTGCTTAAGCAGAAAAAGCACAGAATCTGTGGCATCAAAATTACAAGCCAGAGGATTTAAAGCAGAAGCCTATCATGCAGGACTGGATGCTGCAAAAAGAAAACAGGTCCAAGATGATTTTCAGAATGACATTTTAAATATTGTTTGCGCAACCATTGCATTCGGAATGGGGATCGATAAACCAAATATCAGATGGGTCATTCATTACAATATGCCGAAAAATATCGAAGGATATTATCAAGAAATTGGCAGAGGAGGCAGAGATGGAAATTATGCCAATGCCCTACTCTTTTATAGTTGGGGAGATTACCTCAATCTTCAGAAATTCATTGATGACAGTGAAGCCACACAACAATTTAAAGCTGTCCAAAGAGCTAAACTTCAACGAATGTGGGAATTCGCAACTGCCAATAGTTGCCGAACCAATTTGGTGCTTAATTATTTTGGTGAATACAAACACACAAAATGTAATCACTGTGATAATTGTATAAATCCACAAGAATTATTTGACGGTACCAGGTATGCTCAAATGGCACTTTCTGGCATCATCAGAACGCATCAACATGTTGGCATAAATTTGTTGATTGATATTTTAAGAGGTTCATCCAAACAAGAAGTTAGGCAAGGCAATTATGATAAAATAAAAACCTTTGGTGTAGGAAGAGAAGTTCCCTTTATTCATTGGAAACACTATATCACCCAAATGATCAATCAAGGTATTATCGCTATTGATTTCACAGATTATTCTAGATTAAAAATAACACCGCTTTCTCAGAATGTTTTACAAGGAAAAACGAAAATTGAATTAGCGAAATTTGTATCTCCCGAAGAAAGGAAAAAACCTATCATTCAAAAAATTAAGTTTGATGATTCAGATGCAGATGTCGTGCTACTCGATAAATTAAAACAATGGAGACGTGCAAAAGCCAATAAAATGAATGCGCCCGCTTTTGTCATTTTACATGACAAATCATTAAGACAAATTGCTTCTGTATTACCAGATTCAGAAATGAAATTATTATCTATCGAAGGAATTGGAAAAGCAAAGATGACGAAGTACGGAAAAGAAATATTGGAATTGGTTGCATCACACTCAACCAATTCCTAAATTAACGCTAATCGTTACTATGCAATAGCTTGTAGCTTTAATTGATAATTAGTTAAAACAAACTTCTAATTTGTCAATGCAAGAACAACTCGAGCATGTATTGGAACCTCAATATTTAGTTCGATCCCTTTCTGTACAATACAACCATTTTTAGCATTTAATTCAATAGGTCTTCCAAGCAACCTATCTGTGAGCATCGAACTGCCTTTGTCTTGCGGATATGTCTCCAGTTTTAATAGTAATTCTATCAAGAATCCATCATCAATTTCAGCACCATCAGCAATGGCAACATCTATGCCTTCTTTAATTAATTCTTTGTATAAATGTAAGTAATGAGGATTAGAAAAAATGGATAGAGTATTTAAAGTGATGGCAGTTAATCCACCTATTGCAGAACTCTCAATCAACTTTTTCCATACAGCCGTTTTGAAATCACTTGAGAGTTCGATTTCAATTTGATTTTCTTTAAATAATGAAACAAACTCATTTGATAGTTTACTATCATTCAATATCAATTTGGCATTGCTTTTTTGAATATATCCATTCTTATTTGGCTCAATAGCACAATTGATTAGACAAGCCGCCATATCATTTTTTGGAAACAACTTTTTAAAAGGCACCAAATGATCCAATCCATTTCTTATAACAACAATTTTAGTTTGGGGTGTTGTCAATCCTTGAATCACCGAAAGTGCATTGGGAATGTGGTATTCTTTCAAACATAATATCAACCAATCCAAATTAACCTTTTGGTTTAATCTCTCGTTTGCAACAGGCAGTTTATAGGTATTGTCCATCCCAATTAAACTTATTTCAGATTTGGGTGATCTGTTATAAAAATACAGATCATGATCTTTAAGTAAGGTGGAAATAAAAGAACCAATAGCTCCTACACCGAATATGCCTATCTTATTCCGTTTAATAATTATTAAATTTATTTGGTAATATAATATTTATAATAAACATCATTCATAAAATGAATTTATAAGTATTATTGTGATAATCAATAATGCAAAATGAACACCTACATTTTCAAAAGCCAAAGATTGGGATTCAGAAATTGGAAAGATTCAGATATTGAAGCGCTTCATGAAATCAACTCCGATAAAAAAGTCATGGAATTCTTTCCAAGAATAAAAACCAAAGAAGAAAGCTCCTATTTTATGAAGAGAATGCAAAACCAATTTGAAACAAGAGGCTATTGTTACTTCGCAACCGATCTGCTTGAAGAAAATAAAATGATTGGTTTTGTTGGGTTAGCCTATCAAACATACGAAGCGCCATTTACACCAGCTGTTGATATTGGGTGGCGACTGAATAAAAACTATTGGGGAAAAGGATATGCAACCGAAGGTGCAAAAGCATGTTTGGATTTTGCATTTAATGCTTTAAATATAAATGAAGTTATATCTCTAGCTTCTGCAATTAATATCCCATCAATAAATGTGATGAAAAAAATAAATATGGAATATCAATATGATTTTGAACATGCATTGCTTGTTGAATACCCAAAAATATCAAAGTGTTCATTATACAAAATCACTAAATAAAATAGTTAACTATCCTTATTCAAAACATTCTAATTTTACAATCAAAATGCTGCCATGGCTGCTCCAGATAAAAACAAAGTTTTTCCTATCCCTTTTTATAATAAGGTGTGCTTTCTAAAAAATATTATAAAAAACCCCAATATTGAAATTGGTGACTATACTTATTATGATGATTTCGATGATGTTGCCAACTTCGAGAAAAATGTCAGATACCATTATGACTTTAAAGGCGATAAACTAAAAATTGGCAAGTTTTGTATGATAGCTTCTGGTGCAAGTTTTATTATGAATGCTGCGCACCACCAAACCAAAAGTATATCCGCATATCCGTTTGATATTTTTGGTGACGATTGGCGCCATGCAATGGCCAACAAGTCTTATCCCTACAAAGGAGATACCATAATTGGGAATGATGTGTGGATAGGACATAAAGCCACCATTATGGCAGGTGTCAAAATTGGTGATGGGTCCATTATCGCTGCTAACGCTATGGTAGTTAAAGATGTTGAACCTTATACAATAGTTGGTGGCAATCCAGCTCAAGTTATTAAAAAACGATTCGACGATGAGACTATCAAAAAACTTTTAGAAATTGAATGGTGGCATTGGGATATCGAAAAAATCACAGCAAATGTCCAAAACTTAACTGGAGGAGATGTAAATGCCATTTTATAACTATTTAATATAGTATCTTCATCATATGTTTTGGAAAAAGAAACCTAAGTATCAAACTCAACAAATTACGGACAGTAATTTTAATGAAATAGTAGCGACTTCTAAAATTCCTGTTCTACTAGATTTTTACGCTGATTGGTGTGGCCCGTGTAAAATATTGGGACCCATCATTGATGAACTCGCTGAAGAATATGAGGGCAGAGCATTGGTAGCAAAAGTTAATTCGGAATTGAATCCACAACTAAGTCAATATTTTAAAATTAAATCAATTCCAACTTTGATCATCATAAATAACGGTGCTTATCGAGAAAGATTTAATGGCCTAATACCCAAACCTAACTTAGAAGAAATTCTAGATGAGTATATTGCTGAATCAAGCGAAGAAGAATAGTTTAAAGAAATAGAAAACATGAAAATTATAATTGCTTTTATTTTATTAATGACATCGTTTCTAAATAGTCAATTTACAAAACATATGGTCACAGATAACATTAAATTCGTTTCTGGTGAAGAAGCTAAAATTTTAATGACTACTGATGACAGCTTTACAAAGAGCTGGAGTCAATTTGATATCGATTCCAGACTGGGCAAAAGTGGCAGTACTAAAGATGAACTGTTTGATCATATCCGCAAGCAAGTCTTGGATTGGACAGATAAAGAGAAAGCGGATATCAAATCAATTGTAAGTGATATCTTAAATAATATAAATGAACTCAAATTAAAGATTAATTTTCCCGATAAAATTTTATTTGTTAAAACAACTTCGCAGGAAGAAGGCGGTGCTTTTGGGTATACAAGAGAAAACTATATTGTTCTTAGTAAAGATATAAAATCTGCTTCTCCTGATAATTTAAAGCGGCTCATTGCTCATGAACTCTTTCATGTTTTATCAAGACATGACAGAAGTTTTAAAAAGAAAATGTATGAAATTATCGGTTTCAAATTAATGGAAAACATAGCGTATCCAAAAGGTTTAAAAGAATTGAGAATTACCAATCCAGATGCGACGCTTACTGACAGTTATATTACTGTTATGGTTGAAGGTGAACAAGTTGACTGCACAATGATATTGTATGCAAGTAAAGAATATGAAGGCGGTAGTTTTTTCAAATACTTAAATGTTGGATTTTTAAAGTTAATAGGTGATGATATAAAAATGGGTGCTATTGAAGCCGGCTTGCCAGTAATTTATAAACAAAATGAACTTTCAAATTTTATTGAACAAGTTGGACAAAATACAGGCTATATGATTCATCCAGAAGAAATCATGGCTGATAATTTTTCATTTGCAGTATTGAGAAAGTCAGATCTCAAATCACCTGAAATTGTTGAGAAGATTATCGCAACACTTCAAGAATAAGATCTTAGGTTTCGAAAAATATATTCAACCCTAAATCTTTTGACGCAATCCAGTTTTGTGTAAAATCGTCAATTGAGGACCATAGGCTTGTGCTATATTTTCATCATTAAAAACTTCAGATGTTTTACCGGCAGCAATCAGTCTTTGGTTAAGCAAAATCACATTGTCAAAATACTGATTAACCGTTGACAAATCATGGTGAACAACTAATACTGTTTTACCTTGCGATGCCAATTCTTTTAATATAGAAATTATGCGTTCTTCTGTAGTGATGTCTACGCCAACAAACGGCTCATCTAAAAAGAAAATTTCTGCTTGTTGACATAATGCGCGTGCTAAAAATACACGCTGCTGTTGACCACCAGACAACTGACCAATTTGGCGATCTGCTAAATGATCAATACCCAATTGAACCATGGCACCTTGTGCAATTGCTTTGTCTTCTGCATTCAGTCGCTGAAGTATTTTTTTATAAGGATAACGTCCTAGCAAGACAATGTCTTTAACGGTTGCTGGAAAGTCCCAATCTACTTCATCTTTTTGTGGAACATAAGCTATTTGCTTTCTTACGTCATCAATTTCATCACCCAAAACTTCAATTGTTCCAGCATTATAATCAGTTAGTCCAAGTATGGATTTGAATAAGGTTGATTTTCCAGCCCCATTTGGACCAATTACACCATGCACATTTCCAGCAACTATATTCAAATGAATATTTGTCAACACTCGTTTTGAACCATAAGAAACAGAAAGTCCAGATACTTTAATATGTGTTTTTGTAGGCATATTATTTATTCAATTTCAAAAATAATACAACAATTCCCAATAAAAAACTAAGCCCTATAATTCCATATAGCAACCACCCTGATTCAGATTCATGTTGATATTTTGTTTCTCCAAATTTCTCCCCTTTCAATGCTTCAACAATCGTGTCAGTATTTTTCTTTAACATGAGATAGTATGAATTTGCGCCACTGTCTTTATCTCCTATCGAATCAGCGAATAATTCACCACCGATGGCCACATTATTATCAGATGCGATTTGTTGAATAAGCTTCGGACTGATTGTAGACTCAATAAATATGGCAGGAACCTTTGTCTTTTTTATAACATTTACAATTCTTATGATATCAGAAGTTTGTGCTTCGGCTTCTGTTGACATGCCTTGAATAGCTTCTAATTGCAAGCCATATCTTTTTCCATAGTAAGCAAAGGCATCATGAGAGGTAATCAAAACACGCTGTGCTTCTGGGATTTCTAGTATTCGCTTTTCAATATATTTATCGAGTGATTCTAATTTAGATTTATAGGCATCATAATTCTTTTCATAAATTCCTTTATTCTCTGGATCCAACTTAATGAGACTGTTCTTGATATTTTTTATATAGACTAACCCATTGCTAACATCCATCCAGGCATGTGGGTCAAAAGCATTTTGATATTTACCACTCTGAATCGCAGCAACACCGTTGGTTACCGTATCAACTGCTGCAGATGTGCCAGAATTTTCAATGAGCTCTAATATCCAACCTTCAAATGTCAAACCATTTATAAAAATCAAATCTGCATTGGATACCAAGGTGGCATCGCTCGGTGTTGGATTATATAAATGTGGGTCGCCACCAATAGGAACAATAACTTTGATATCAAGAGCCTCACTTCCAATTTCTTTAACCATGTCATATATCATAGAAGCGGAACAAACAACCAATGGTTTTTCGCTTTTTAAAATTCCAAATGACAGCATTAAAAGACTAAGAAAAAATGATTTCATTTTAATCGTTTGTTTTTTTGACATAAATATTCACGCATGCCTTTTGAGATAGAATGACTCTGTTTTCATCATCGATGGATACCTCTTTTGAATGATCAAAATCTATATTATTGACAACACTGATTTTTGTCCCCAGATTGACACATATTTTATTTAGGTATTGTAAAAATGGGGTATCATGATTGCGAACACCGACAACAATACCAGTTTCACCTTTTTGAAGATTCATTAAAGAGGTTTGGCTTCGCAGTGTAAACTTGCCATCAGCATTAGGAATGGGGTCACCATGAGGATCGTATTTCGGGTTCCCAAGAAAAGTATCCAATCTGGTAATTAATTCATCGGAATCAACATGTTCGAGTTGTTCTGCAATATCATGAACCTCATCCCATTGGAATTTTAGTTTATCGACTAGAAAAACTTCCCACAATCTGTGTTTTCTAACCAAATTAGTAGCCAATTTGATTCCTTTTGTGGTGAGATAAACACCTTTATATTTTTCATAATGGAAATACTCCTTCTCAGACAAGCGCTTCAGCATATCTGTTACAGAAGCTGGAGAAGTGTTTAAATGTTGCGCTACGGCATTGGTGTTAGCTGTACCTTGATTTTTTTCAGTAATCTTAAAAATAGCTTTTATATAATTTTCTTCAGTTTCAGTTGCCATCTGTAATAAATAAATTGCTTGTAATTGGATACTATCAACACAAATATATCACATTTTTAGACTAATCTAAATTATAATTTAAGCACGACATAAATTTTATTTTAGTGATTATTGACCTTTAGAGATAGGAATAGCTATCAACATTGCCAATTTATCTTGTTTTCAACTCATTTTCTTCGATAATCATTCAATTTTTTATTTGCAATCCATATAAATCAATTACTTTTGCACGCTGAATTAAAAAACGAATTAAAACTTAGATTACAATGGGACAAACTATGATTTATGCTATTCCAGCTTTTGGACTTTTAGCATTATTATATACATTCTGGAAATCTTCTTGGGTAGGAAAACAAGAAGTTGGAACAGATAAAATGGCTAGAATAGCTAAAAATATTTCTGATGGCGCAATGGCTTTCTTAAAAGCAGAGTACAAAGTATTGGCCATCTTTGTTGTTATCGTAGCCATTTTAATGGCATGGAGTGGCATGAGTGATGCTTCATCTCCTTTGGTAGCTTTATCATTTGTATTAGGAGCTATCTGTTCAGGATTAGCCGGATTCATCGGAATGAAGGTTGCAACTAAAGCAAATGTTAGAACAACAAATGCTGCAAGAACTTCATTAGGAAAAGCATTAGAAGTTGCTTTTGCTGGAGGTGCTGTAATGGGATTAGGTGTTGTTGGACTCGGGGTTCTTGGTTTAGGCGCTCTTTTCCTTCTTTATTCTGGTATGTTTGGAATAGACACAGCTGAAAATGTTACAAAAGTAATTACCGTTTTAACTGGATTTTCTTTTGGTGCATCATCAATCGCACTATTTGCAAGAGTTGGTGGTGGTATTTATACTAAAGCAGCTGACGTAGGTGCTGACCTTGTAGGTAAAGTTGAGGCAGGTATTCCTGAAGATCATCCATTGAATCCAGCAACTATTGCTGATAACGTAGGTGATAATGTTGGAGATGTTGCAGGTATGGGTGCAGATTTATTTGAATCTTTCGTAGGATCAATCATCGGAACAATGGTATTAGGAGTTGCTTTAATGGGACTTGGTGGATTTGAAACAACCAATGATTTTGGTGGTTTAAATGCAGTTATCCTTCCTTTAGTTTTAGCAGCTGTTGGTATTGTAACTTCTATTATAGGTACTTTCTTTGTAAAAGTAAAAGATGGTGGTGATCCACATAAAGCATTAAACATGGGTGAATTTATTTCTGCTGGTTTAATGTTAGTAGCTACAATTCTTATTGTAAGATATATGTTACCTGACACTTGGACTTTCAATGGTGAAGAATACACAAACATGGGTGTTGTTTACGCGATATTGATGGGACTTGTTGCTGGTATCCTAATCGGAAAAGTTACTGAATACTACACAGGAACAGGTACAAAACCAGTTATGTCAATCGTTGACCAATCTGTTACAGGTTCGGCTACGAATATTATTGCTGGTTTAGGAGTAGGTATGCAATCAACTGCTATTCCAATTATCATTTTATCAGTAGCTATTATTGGTGCTCACCACTTTGCTGGATTATATGGAATTGCAATCGCTGCAGTTGGTATGTTATCAAATACGGGAATCCAATTAGCTGTTGATGCTTACGGTCCTATTTCTGATAATGCAGGTGGTATCGCTGAGATGGCTGAACTTCCAAAAGAAGTAAGACAAAAAACGGATAAACTAGATGCTGTTGGAAATACAACAGCTGCAATCGGAAAAGGATTTGCTATCGGTTCTGCTGCTTTAACAGCATTAGCAATTTTTGCGGCATATATGCAAACAGCTGGCATTACATCTATCGATGTTGCCAATCCAAAAGTAATGGCTGGTGTTTTCTTAGGTGGCATGTTACCATTCTTATTCTCAGCATTATCAATGAATGCAGTAGGACGTGCAGCCATGGATATGATTCAAGAAGTAAGAAGACAATTCAAAACCATTCCTGAATTAACGAAAGCTTTAGCTGTCATGAAGAAAAATGATGGTAAAGAAATGAGTGAGTGGAGTGCTGAAGATAAAGCCACTTTTGATGCTGCAGACGGTAAAGCTGAATATGACAAGTGTGTTGAAATTTCAACAAAAGCTTCTATCAGAGAAATGGTAATTCCAGGTCTTATCGCAGTAATTTCTCCAGTGCTTATCGGTTTCGGTGGCGGAGCTGAAATGCTGGGTGGATTACTTGTTGGTGTTACAGTATGTGGTGTTCTCATGGCCATCTTCCAATCAAACGCTGGTGGTGCTTGGGATAACGCAAAGAAAATGTTTGAAGAAGGTGTTGAAATCAAAGGTCAAATGTATTACAAAGGTTCTGAGCCTCACAAGGCAACAGTTGTAGGAGATACGGTTGGAGATCCTTTCAAAGACACTTCAGGTCCTTCATTAAATATCTTATTAAAATTAATGTCAGTAGTGGCGCTTGTTATAGCTCCATTTATTGGATAAAAATATAAGTCAACCTAATGAAAGCGGTTCTGATTATTCAGAGCCGCTTTTTTTTTGATATTATAGGAGATTTCTAAACATTAAACATGTTTAATATTTGGCTTATCCCTATTGTTGTAAACTTTTGATCTGTTTATACGTAATTATGATTATTTTTATTTGTATTAACTAACAAAAAACAAATTTTAAAATGAAAAAATCAACGTTGATTGCAGGTATTGTTGGCGCTATCGCCTTGTACGTTATTAACTCGCTTTTCTATGGAATGTCAGGTATAATGGACGGTTATTCTACTGAAGCAGGTAACGCCGTTTCACTTCCAGATACTGATATAAATCACATTTCCTTAGCTCTGGGACATATTGTCTTAGGTCTTTTAATTTCAATGATTTATTCTAATTGGACCAGAGGAACGCATTCATTTATGCACGGTGCACGATTAGGTGCTCTTCTGGGTGCCTTAATGGGTATAGGTCTTGGTCTAATTTTCATGGCAACGACAAACATGATGAGCACAACAGGTCATTTAGTTGATGGCGCATGGAATATTATTTCTTTTGCCATCACAGGAGGCGTTGTCTCCATCATGACAGGTAAGTTTGAAGACAACGAATAAAGATTTTAATTGAGTCAAGAGTTAAAGTTTTAATTCTTGG
>JABDKX010000033.1 GCA_013001975.1 Saprospiraceae bacterium
AGTAATATCTGACTTGACAGATCTATATTTTTTATACGACTAAAATTGATAAGCTCTAAAACATATGTAGAAACATATTCTTGAACGGAAGCGGTATAGTGGTCACTTAATTTCGATAAAATTTCACCACCATTAAATTGCTTGATTGGATTTTCACTATAATACTGAATGTGATACAAGTCAGCAATCGCTTTATTTTTATTTATCCCAAGCGACGGTTTTTTTGTAATTGAATCTTCAGTTTTTTTAGCCGTTCGATCAGCTAACTTATAAAGACCTCTTTTATTATAAGCTTTAACCAACATGAGTTCTTGTTGGTATGCTTGCTTCTTAAATTCATGTATTGACAACCATTCTTCGAGCCAATTAAATATCCTTGACATCATATTTGAAAAGCCCTTAGAAGTGAGTTGCGCAAAGTGTCTTTCTCTAATAATATCAGCATCAACCATTGATGACAACCGATCTTTTCGGATGTGTAAAAACTCAAAGAAGTCAAAATTGTCAGACCCTTTTCGAGTATGCATGAGAAGGTACTTTCTAAAGGAAGACCACTCTTCGGGGGTAAGTGTATTTAGTGTGCGGATAAGTTTGGTTTTGTTCATGATTTCAATTTGCAAGGGTGTGGAATAAATATAGGAAAAATAATAGATAAAATACGATTTAAAGCCTCTAAAAGACTTAATATATATAGAAGCTATAGAAATAAGTATAGGAAAAATGAGATAATATGACTTTCAAACTGTAGTCTTCTCATCTACATTTAGAAGTATTAATTAACACTTAAAAACGTAGAGTAATGAAAACAAAAATTAAACACTTAAAACTTGATCGTTATATTGCCAATGTAATTATTTTACTTGTGATATCAACGTTTACCTCCTCAAATCTTTCCTGTCAGGTAACTCGATATATAGGAAATGTAGACTCTAACATACCAAGAGTATTAAAAGTTCTTGATGATAATATCTATATCTATTCGTATAACGGAAATAATAGGCAGGGAGTTATAATTAAACAAGATTTAAATGGTAATAATATTTGGCAATTGGATTTGGCTGATGATTTTATTGTAAATGATTTTGCAAAACTTGGGACAACACTAATGTTGGTTGGATCTGATGATTTATTTAATTTTAATAATAAAAATTCGGCTTATTGTAAAATTGAGGATTTAGGTTTAACTGCCTCAATTGTTTTTATGCAATATTTTAATAAAACAGATAGAGATAATTTTACTCGAATTATTCCTAAACCAGGATCAACAACAAATTTTTTAATTCAACATTATTTTACGTCCTCTGGAGATAATGTTGCTATTTTGGAAATTGATAATAGCGGAAGCATTTTAACTAATGTTGCTTACAGTACAATAGATGATGATCAATTCTGGACAGGATTAAAATCTGGACAAGATGGAATAACTTTAATAGGAGATTTTGGGAATTTATTTAATGCTTGTTATACGGAATTGGATAATAATTTGAATGGAGATAAAGCATATATAATAAATGGTTTAAGAACTTTTCGAGATTATATTGATAGGGGACCTAATAGAAAAATTTTAGTTGGATACAATAATGTTATTAATGGATACATTGTAGAGACTGACTCTTTAGGTCAAGTGACTTGGGCAAAGAGGATAGATCAAACAAGAGTTATTTCTGATATATTTTTTGGAGGTTCAATAGCAGTATCTGGTGGGTTCGAAGACACTTATTATATGTTAGGACAAGAGGATTATGGTGGCGGTTATTATAGGCAGGTTATGATTAAATTTATTTACACAAATATTAATGGAACTATAACTACTAATATTGATTGGGCAAAATATTTTGACGAAGGTACACAAAGTGTTCCTGGGGCTTATGTTGACTTTGTAAGTAACAAATTTTATTATGCAGGATTTCAACATATTAACGCTACAAGTAATTTTGGTCAAGCAGATATTTTTGAAGCTATTGTAAATAAAAACTTTGAATCTTGTTTTACTACTGATTTAACTTATACATTAACGGATACAACTTTTACAACAAGTGAACTTACTATTACTAATTCAACAACAACTTTTCCAAGTCCTACTTCTTTTAGCACTGGTTCTTCAGTCTCATTTATGACACTTGATACTTGTGTAACTGGCCCTTGTCATGTAGATAGTTTATTTGTTGGAACAGGTTACGATACAAATAATGATACAACACATCCTGTATTATCTCAAGATGGCCAATGGATTTTAAAAGAAGAGCCTCAAAATAATGGACCTGTTACTTTGGATTCCCCTGCTTTTGTAATAAATAAGGCATCTGCTTGGGCGAATCCATCCTATAATAGCACATATATTTCAGCATTTAATATGGCTGAGGGTAACGCAGCAAATATTAATGCTGCTTTGCCACCCTATCGCTTTCAACGTTGTTTTTGTGTTGAAGAAGATAATACGTTACTAGAATTTAATATTGATGTGCATGTTGACAATCGAATGCAACTCTATTTTTTAGATCCCCAAAATCCAGGCTCAAGATTTTTACTGGATGAAGTGCCTGGCAGCAGTACCAGTAATTTTAAAGGGGCACCCGAACATCTGAATATCACTCCTTACAATGTAGCGACATCAGGTACTTATTGTATTGAAGCAGAATTGAGAAATGACCATGAAGGGTCTCCGATGGGATTAAATATTGGAGGTTGGATAAAGGGGGCGAGTGTAATAAAAGACAGTTGTTGTTCACAAACGTCGTATATAACGGGATTTAAATATAATGATGATGACTGCGATGGTAATGTAAATATGCACGATCCTCCAGTAGAAGGATATGAAATTGAATTATATGACGAAAATGATGTGTTCATCTCTAGTTTTATTACTGATTGTAATGGATACTACAGATTTGAAGTTCAACCTGGGACGTATCAAGTCAAAGAAGTATTGCAGTCAGATTGGGAATATTCTGTACCTGCATCTGGAGAGTACTTAAGTGTGGTTGTGGATACTAATGTGGTAGTACAATTAAATTTCGGAAATATTTATACAGGACCGATTGAAACAGATCCTATTGAAAATACCTGTTTTAACCCAGAATCGGAAATTACATTTACTTGGTCGGGACAAGAATGTGATTGCGAGTTGCAATTGCAAGTTAGAACATGTGGTTCAGGAGAAGATTGGGAAACAATTGCTGATATACCTAATAGTGGTTCATATACATGGACGATACCTGATTATTACATGGGTGATTATGAATTCCAGATTTATGATTGCGATGATTATGAAATTCCTTTTGTCGGATGTATAAATATTGACGAATATGGATTAGCATTATCAGCAGTTTTGAAAGGATGTGGAGAATATGATTTCTTTGGAGATGTAACTGGAGTTGATCCAATGAATATTAGTTCTCACCTTTGGACAATTGATGTTCTTGCAGAATTACCAAACGCGTCGCCAAGTTACACATTCCAGGACGCTGGACAGTATTTTATAACTTATGAGGTAGTTTCAGATGTTGGATGTGTTTTAGAAGAAACAATTCTCTTAGATGTAGAATATGGAGTAGGAGATCCAGATTGCAAATTTGCTGATACCGATGTATTAAGTGAAGTTATCGGCGATTTATTTATCAATGACGAATGTCAAGGTGTCATTATGGTTTCTCCTAATGGTACATGTTTTAGGTTAACCATTGGAGATGATGGTTCTATTACTTCACAGGCAATCGAATGCCCTTAAAAATATCCCCATGAAAAAGAGCATTACTTTTCGTGAGCGTCAGGTCCTTCAGTGCTTAGCTGAAGGTCTGACCTCCAAAGAAACAGCAAAAAAATTGTTTCTCTCACAAGACACAATTAAAACTTACCGATCTCGACTATTAATAAAATTGCAAGCAAAAAATGCTTTTCAACTCGGGATGAAATGTGTAAATTTTGAAATTAATTTGAGTAACGAATCTGAGCAATTATTAAAAGTTGTATGATTGTTATTGCTAATAGGTAAATATTTGAAACTGATAATATTGGCCTTAGTTATTTTAGTTAAATTCGATATAAAAAGCGTTAAGAATGAACGACTGATTTCGAAGAATGAAGTACGGAGTGCTTTAAAGGAGTGAACCGCGAAAGCGGGCGGGTGGGTTTGAGTGCACAATGCAGCCCAACCTCTATCGCGGTTCTCTCACTTCGAGTTCTGTTAAACTCGACTATTTCACAGATCGTTCGCTCATGCTTGTTTAGATTTTTCTATTGAATTTAGCGTTAAGAATGACTGAATGATCTCGAAGAGTGAAGTACGACAGTGCTTCAAATGAAGGAACCACGAAAGTGGAAAAGCCTTGACTTCCGATAGCTATCGGAATTGATTCGTTTTTTGTGTCAAGATGAATGAATGGTCTCGCAAGAGTAAAGTATTCTATGCTTTAAATGAATGAACAGCGAAAGCTGGAGGGATGGCTGAATGCCCCCGCGGCGAGCGGAAAAAGATAATTCATAAAAATTACTTGGAGAGGATCTGTTTCAGATCCTCTTTTTTAATACGATTTGTTTCCATTTCCTCCCTTTAATTAATCCAAAACCACCGTTCGTCATAAATCCCAAATAACTTAAGCGCCATAGCCTAAATTCATATCAAAAATTACTGATAATGAAAACAATAGGTCTCTCGCGCAATGCGCCATCAAAATTTAAAAAAAGATTCTTAACAATCTTAACGTGCCTTACTTTCGGCATTTTCTTTACCCAATCGATTTCAGCTCAAAACTTATGTGAAATGGCCCAATCCATAGATTGTGGTTTGCGCGATGGAAATAACGATACAGGCATGTTTACCACAGAAAATTATTGCGGCTCCAGTTCAAACTTAACAGGTCCGGAAATTGTTTTCGAGATTAATCCGCCTCAATCACTGACGTATACTTTTGACTTACAAGTATTTGGTGCAGGTCAGGATTTGGATATGTTCCTACTAAACAGCAATTGTAATCCAAATAATTGTATTG
>JABDKX010000049.1 GCA_013001975.1 Saprospiraceae bacterium
TTTCACTTGGAGAAATCAACTTTACTGATTTCGATGGTCAACCTTCGGGAACTGGAAAACCAAGAGAAATTGAGTTTGCTGTATCTTATAACAGAAAGCTTTCTGAGAATTTCTCAATGGGACTTTCTGCAAAATATATTTATTCAAATTTAGCATCAGGACAACAAGTTCAAGGTGTTTCTATCTCATCTGCCAATGCATTCGCTGCTGACTTATCTTTTACATACAAGAAAAAAGGAAATTTGACAGCTTTTGGAAGTGAGTGGACATTTGGTGGTGCTTTGACAAATCTGGGTTCAAAAGTGACTTATACAAGAAGTCAGTTTAAAGATTTCTTACCTGCTAATCTTGGATTGGGCGCTGGGTTGTTATTAAACCTAGATGATTACAATTCAATGTCTTTTCATTTGGATGTAAATAAACTACTGGTTCCATCTCCACAATCGCCAACAATTTTTGATGAGAATGAAAATGAAATCATCAATCCTGATTATGACAGTGATCCAGAAGATACAGAGCCAGATTATAAGCAACAATCTAACTTTGGAGCTATGATCAACTCTTTTGGTGATGCGCAAGGTGGTTTTTCAGAAGAATTAAAAGAATACAATTTTTCTTTAGGTGTCGAGTATTGGTACAATAAACAATTTGCTGTAAGAACAGGGTATTACTATGAGCACGAAGAAAAAGGAGACAGACAGTTTTTGACAGTTGGTCTTGGATTAAAATATAATGTATTTGCTATTGATATTTCTTATTTGGTACCGACCAATAACAGAAGAAATCCTTTAGACAATACTTTACGATTTACACTTCAATTTGATTTCGAAGCCTTAACAGGTGATTATTCTGACGAGAACTAATTTCGAATAGAAGAATAAAAAAAGAGGGTTTTGACATTGTCGAAACCCTCTTTTTTTATAAAATGTTGTAAGCCGGATTCTGTCTTTCACCGCAATGAAAGTTCTATCATTTATCTGAGCTGCCTACCCTCCCCAACTGAATAAATCAATAATGCGAGTAACATTAAATTTTACCGAAGTAAAATATTGAGGTATACGTGACATTTCAACCTGTAAGGTTTATCCTATATTATTGTTACCAATAATACCTGTGAGCTCTTACCTCACTTTTTCACCTTTTCTCTTACCGACGAATCGGCTCAAGTAGTTATTTTCTGTGACACTATCTGTATCACGACAAGCGTGACCCCATTCGTTAAATGGTACAGCACTCTACGTTGTCCGGACTTTCCTCCATAATCTACATTATGGCGATAGAATACATTGCAAAAGTATATAATGTTTCCATTGATTGCAATCTGCTTGACCTAAATTACTTATGTGACCTCATATTATAATAAATAATAATATGTAAATTGCAGTTTATTAGAAGATCGATGACAAAGTCTTTATATATCACATTAATATTTCTCGTTGGTATTTTGGCCATCGATGTTTATACGTATAAGGAAACAGATATAAAGGACTCAATTGTCAAATTAGAAGCATACGTCAATTCTCATATTGAAAATGCCAGACGAAACATAAGTAATGAATCCAATTATAACTTATTTCGTAAGACTAACTTAAATGTTGATGAACTCAATCAAATCAAATCGATTGAAGAAAGCCTCAAATCGCAACACATAAGCATTAAAATTCTTGATCAAGGCGAACCATTAGTTTGGCTTAATAATAGAGATCACAATACAATATGCAGATCGTTTGTCTATAACAATTCAGAATTGGAAATTTGCTTAAATCCATTCAACAATGATTTAAGGGTTCATGAATCAATTGGAATAGAGGCACATTTAGAAAACACTTTCGAATTGAGTAATTCAGGTGATGGGGCTGTCCAATTTTTTAACAAATGGGTTAAACCAATAGACTACTACCGTACCGTTAATTTAAACAATGTTTTCATTGTACTCTACTTTTTTCTATTTATTTACTTGTTGTATGTTTTCATAAAAAACCGACTTTATTTGGGTGTTGCATTTCTGGCACTTGGAAGAGTTTTACTTTTTATTTTTCCTTCTTGGCATGAGAGATTTGCCAATAGTTCATTTATGCAACAAATTTTAGAATGGAAAACTTATGGAACTGTAGATTTGATACTTGATAGTATCATCCTATTTTTAATTCTATCAACATATTCTACAAGTCAATTTAAAAGAGAAGTCCCAAAGTCAAAACAACTGTTTGTTTTCTTTCATTCCATTTTTATTGCACTTCTTATAGTCTCACATGTTAGGCTCATCCAAGTTTTATCATTCAGTGATCTTGTTGACTTATCAATCAATGACTTGTCAAGAATCGACTTTACGGGCATCTCAATCTTCATAGCCATTCTGTTGATTCAAGCAGGTATTTTTGTTTACACTATTAACTTTGTCAAGAAACTAAAATCTGAAGTCGGCAGGAAACCATTATATTTTAGTTTGGTTTTATGCACATTATTCAGTTCAGGATTTTCGATTTTATTTCAACTAGACCTTGATATCTTTTTAACTTCATTGTTTTTCCTGTCTTATTTTATTCTTATTGATTTATTTATTGATGTTAAGGCAAAAAGCATTACTTGGATAATATGGTGGGCGATATTTTTTGGTGTCTACCTTTCTTCATTATTTTTTAATTATGACATTAAAAAAGACTTAAGAGAAAGTGGGAGGATTTTGGCTGATACATTTGAGGATGTCCAACCATCAACATTAGATAGTCTGATAACTTCTGATATCTTAAATCAAATAAATACTTCATTTTCAGAATTACTTATTTTACCAAAAGAAGCTAATTATGATCATTTAGATATTATAAGCTATTTACAAGAAAAACATGGTGAATCAGAAATTCTGATAGATATTTCAAATGCTGAAACGTATTCATATTTTAGGTTTTTACCAGAAGGATTGTTATTAAACCAGGTTAAGCCCAATTATTTCTTTGATGAAATTGACAACACGTTATGGTTCTCACAAACATTCAATGACACAATCACACTACATACGGGAATAATTGTAAAACCTCCTGCAATTAAAAGCAAACCATTCGGATACTATAAAAATGGTGACTCTTATGTTTCAAATCTCACCATTTCAGAAAGTGAAATAGAGGATATTGCGAATTCACCGAATCAATATTTAAATAAAAATTCTAATGTTTATGTCAAACATATGCTTGGTGAAAACGAATTCGCTTTCAGCAAGAAATCTATTAAAAGCATTATAAAGCCGGTTGCATTATTTTCATTTTTATTCAGCATTATAATTGTATTGGTGCTGACGCTAGGTTTTATAAGTCAATATATCTCTTTCCTTTCTTCTTTATGGCCTTATAATTTAAAAAGCGTTGAATCTCTAAATTCAAAAATTCAAATTGCATTAATTCTGGTGATACTGTTGTCATTTATACTAATCGCATTTATTACCAGTTCATTTTTAAAATCATTTATTGATAATAAAAACGATGAATATTTAACAGATAAATTGGAAGCGGTTTCGAGAGATATAAATTTAAAAGTAAGGGTTGCAAATTCTACATCTGAAGCATTCACAATTGGCACAAACTATCAAGAGCAAATTGAGCAAATTCATAATGTAGAACTATCGTTCAACACCTTAAAGGATATTTCATTACAAATGGAATATTTTCCTTTTGCATATTTTTCAAAATTTAAAAATGCAACCGCATATTCAACAAAAGATCAAGAGGGTAAAATCATCAGCTACTTACCGTTCAAATTTAAACAAGATATTTTAGGTTTCGTCAAGGTCAGAAACCAATCTAGTAAGTTTGAAGGTCTGAATGTTTTTGACTTTTTGGGATCAATATTTAATGTGTATGTATTTCTTTTTCTAATTGCGAGTGTTCTTGCTGTCTTTATAGCGCGATCGATAACACGACCATTATCAATTTTAAATCAAAAGCTGACACAGTTAAAATTTGGTAAGCAAAACGAACTTATCACGTGGGAACGAGAAGATGAAATCGGTACCTTGATTAACAATTACAATACGATGGTTAATCAATTAGAAGATAGTGCTGCTCTATTAGCTAAAACCGAAAGAGATTCTGCATGGAGAGAAATGGCAAAACAAGTGGCTCATGAAATCAAGAATCCGCTTACACCAATGAAAATGTATATTCAACATTTGGAAAAGGCAATTAAACAAAAACCTGAAGAAGCTCATTTGATTGCAAAGAAAATATCAGCAACCCTTTTGGAACAAGTAGAAAATCTTACACAGATTGCAAATTCATTTGGCAATTTTGCAGAACTTCCGCAATCCTCAAATGAAAAAATAGAATTGAATTCTGTTGTTGAACTGGTCCATAATCTCTTTAGAAAAAGAGATGATATGGAAATCATTTTATCAGAACCGATTGATACAATTTATGTTTATGCAGACAAAAATCAATTGATAAGGATATTAAATAATTTGGTTAAAAATGCAACTGAAGCCATTCCAAAAGATAGAAAAGGTAAAATTCATTTACACCTTTACAAAAATGACGACAAAGCATTCATCAAAGTCACTGATAATGGAAGTGGTATTCCTGACCATATGATTGAAAAAGTTTTCCAACCAAAATTTACAACTAAAGATTCGGGTTCTGGTTTAGGATTGGCAATCGCACTAAATATGATTGAATCGATGAATGGTCGTATGTATTTTGAATCAGTAGAAAACGAAGGAACATCGTTTTTTATTGAATTAGATATTATCAGAGATCAAATCACAGATAAGGAAAAAAGAATAATGCTGGACTAGTCTTGATTGGCCATTGTTTTAAGTTCTTTTTTCCAATCAGCTCTCTTCTTGAAAAATTTAGAATTGATGACAAGTAATCCAAAAGATTCACAATCTTCTTTAGTCTTCACAGCATGATGTGCACCGTGCGCTCTTAAAATTGCTCTTGAATATTTTGAATCCAATTGCGTAAACCACTTAAAGCGACGATGGATATACACGTCATGAATTAAAAAGTAGATTAGACCATAAATAGAAATCCCAATACCGACAAATAACAATTTACTCCAACCTTCAACAAATGTTCCTGCCATGTAGCAAAACGCTGAAGGAATAGCAAAGACGAGAAAGAAACGATCATTTTTTTCAAAAAAACCATGCTTTTTCATAGGATCGTGGTGATCTTCGTGCCAAGACCAAAGGATACCATGCATAATATATTTATGCGTGAACCATGCGACAAATTCCATAGCCGCTGTAGTTAATAGTACAATTCCAATATTTATTATGATATTATTCATTAGGTCTATTAGTTACTAATTACAAGACAAAAATAAATGATTATTGTTTACCTTTTTCAAAATTATTATTCGCTTTTTCAAAATATGCTTTTGTCAATTGACACCAACGCTACTTTTTTCAGATTTAAAAGAATAAGCGACGTTAACCATACAAACAAAGCTGTTTTAATTTAATCTTTAAGAATGTTAAAATAGAAATTGATTTACTAAATCATTTATATAATGACATTTTAATAATCTTTAATGTACTTTGCAGCTTTTTTTAAAATTTAAACTGAAAGTACAATGGCAAACATTTTAGACATCCTCAGAAAAACAATTGAAGAAGTACAATCTAAAAACCAGAAAGATCCTAAAGTGGAAACTGCGGATCCATCTATTTTTGATCTGTTAAGAAAAGAAGTTAACAAGCTAGACAACAAAGTAAAAACTGGTCAAGCTCAAAAAGGAAAGAGAAATCCAAAGAGTATTTTGGATATGATCAAAGATGGTATTGAGGGTGTTCGAAAAGACAACAGAAAAGATCCAAAGGTAGCTACAGCACCAAAATCTGTTTTTGAAGACTTACTAAAAAAAGTTGGTCAAAAACAACAGAGACAAGCCAGCACAGGTTTGAAAAAAGTTGTAGAAGATTACAATTTGGATATTAGAGGTTTGTCAAGGGAGACATTGGTTGAAGTTCAGAATAGGTATCAAGAAGATTTAAAGAAATTTAATCATCAGTATGCTACCGCTTTATTTAATATAATAAAGCAACAACGCAGAAGATAATCTTGATTCAGATTTAAAAAAACTACAGGGCGCAATTTTATTGTGCCTTTTTTTTGTTCCAGAATATATATCACGATAATAAAAAAGCCTGTGATAATAATATCACAGGCTTTTACTTTTATAATTTAAACTAAGCTTTATTGAATAATTATCTTTTTAGAAATTAATCCATTTTCGCTTAATAATTGAATGGCATAAACTCCTGGCGTTAAACTTGAAGTATTTAGTGAAATCAAATTTTGCCTCTTATTGATATTATGCGTTTCATTTAAAACTTGTCTTCCTTCCATTGTCCAAATACTGATATTTGCATTAAATACATTTTCTGAGAAAACATCTAAAGCAATATAATCGCTTGCTGGGTTTGGATAAATATTGAATGAAACACCTTCAATGTTATTATCATTATTTCCACTTGACAATTGTGGGTCTAAAATTAATCTAACATTTGGAGTACAAGCTTCATCATCAGAAGTTGTGATACAAGCTTGTGTATCGTATTTTACCAAATCGATTAAATCAATGTCATCTAAGAACCATCCACCGTCTGGAGGGAATGTTTCATCATTATCAACATTATCTGTTCCTGAATTTGAACCAAATCTAAATCTTAAAGAAATGGTCTGACCTTTAAAAGAAGACAGATCAATGTAAGAATCTACGTAATCGTTTTCGTCACTTCTTCCCGTGAATCCTTGTAATTTAGGTATAGCAAAAGTTGTAAATTGAATAGGACACTCATATCCATTTCTAATAAACAATTCTTTAGCATCATTCCAAAGAATTCCATCAGTTGAAATCTCAACAAAGCCACCATTACGCGTAAACTCAGTATTAATTCTATGCCAAAAACGCACAACTGGCAATTCACCGGCTACATCAATATTATTAAATCTGATACTTGATTGGGTATCCTCATCTAATTCTTGAACGAACCATGAGTTCTCACCAGAATAGGTTGGGAAAATACCGCTAGAATTTATTCTGAAAATGTTTGTCTGATCTTCAATTAGCTCTCTTTCCCATTGTCCAATTTCATCTGGGCTATCAACTGTATTATTAAATATGACAGTTGAATTAACTGTATTATCATACATCAGTCTGTATGTAATTGTATCCCAAGCACCATTTGCAAAATTGTCAAGGTTAAAGAATATATCACCTCCTTGAATTGATTCTGCCATATTAGCCGAACCATCAACATAACTCATACCATCAGGAATAAAGTCACTGACTACTGCATTTACCATTTCGTCTTTATGGTTAGCTACAATAAGTTGAACTTCTACTTCTTCATCTTTTTTAACTATCTGTACAGACTCTTTATAAATTTTTAAAGTCTTTTGACATTCTGGTAAAGGATCAAAATTTTCTGATCCATCATTTCTGTTGTTTACACTGCCGCCATCGGCGAAATAACCAAGACCTCTTCTAGCGAAAACATCCCACAACAAACATTTGTTTTCTCCATTTGTATTTACAGATTCTGCAGCCAAGATTCCATCTCTTCCATTTATAAATCCAGGATTACATCCTTGCATTTTCATACCATCCAGCACCAACTGAACAGCTCTGAAGTTCCCAGATTCTGTATTACTCCAATCCGCATCATATCCATAAATGTCAACATATAACCAATAGATATCCCACAGCATTCCAGCCCAAACTTCCCCAAGAGGATGCGGTGCTGTTGTTGCTTTAATATCTTTGAATGTTTGAGGATTTATTGACATGTCAGTAGAATAAGGAAACCTTCTAATACCAGGACCCACTGTTGAGTTACCTTGCACAAAATTTCCTATTCCTCTAACATCAGAACCTAGGTCATCTGGTTCAACTGTCAAAGCCAAAGAAAAGAAATCAGACCAACCTTCTCCCATTTGTTCATCAGTACCCAAACATACTTGATTAGGACCACCAATTAACCTGCCACTGATACCATGTCCAAATTCATGAAAAATAATACCGTTATCAAAACTTGCACTGACTTGTGAAGGTCCGCCTGTTGATTCTGGAAATATTCTTCCGACAACTGGAGTTCCGCCTTCAAGCGTAGCAACAATTTTGTTACAGTCTCCAAATCCTAATGATAAAACAGGAATTGTTACTTGTGGTCCAAATGCACCACCGCCCATGCCCATAGGTTCATTTCCATCACTGGATGGATCATTTCCTGCCCCTGGGACATTGCATATAATGACTGCAACGGCTCCTGCATTTTGAGCATTTAAAGCTTTATCACCAAACTCACAAAGTCCTCTGTAAATCATCGCTATTTTTCCATCTATTTCTTCGCCATTAATGACCTCATCACAAACGTTTTCTGAAAATTGAGGGTGATCATCAAATGCTTGAGCCAATTCAGCTGTAACATCTACATTCACATAATTAGCATCTAAAACCCATCCAGCACCAACTGCTCCAAAATTATAAGAACCACTGAGTTCTGCAGGTTCAGAAATAGAAAATAATTTAGATTGAGGCAAGCCCCATCTGAACATGTTCATATTTCCATTATTCCCATCTGAGGATAATGTAAAATTGGCATTATTGGTTCCTGCACCATCTAATCCATGAGCGATTACATAATCATCTCCTCTACCACCTTTTCCAAAATTGTTTAATTGATAATTTCCTGATACTTCATCAAAACCAGCCAAGTATGTGATATCATGAATCATATTATTGGCATAAAATAAATTGACGATATCGGCATCTAAACTCTCTTCTGGCTCACCCTCAATGGTATGTTGATAGTCAAACATAAGCTCTGGTCCACCGCCAATTGAACCTCCTGTGGGTTCATCATTTTCGCTCGCGAAGTCATCATTTTCATCTTGGTAAGCATGAACATTATTACCTCTTGTAATTGAATATTCATTGCCTTCAACACCATCAATATCGTGCCATCCAAATGGAGAAGCTGTCGGATAATGCGGGTCAGTAACTAATTCATGATTGCCATGAATTGGACTTTCACTTGGGATTGGGTAAACTCTGTAAGAATTACCCATCATTGCAGAACTTGCCGAAGTTGATTTAGGCGTTTTTACATCGTGTTCAGTTCTGCACTCTTTTGAATGATTATGATAACCACCTTCAACATGCGTGCAATAGATCGTTCTGTTTTCATGTCCAATAACTTGTCCAGTAACAGCATCAATTCTTGAACTCCACACATCAGCAGTTCCTTTTTGATCTAGTAAAACATCCCAAACCAATCTGACATCACTATCATTAATTGCAAAATACATGGGCGTAACGTGGATTTCATCATTTGAATACGATGTTTGCGCAAAAGTTACAGATCCATTATTAGACTTAAGCACATTCAATTCCTCAGAATCCATGATGCCTAAAAATTGAGCTAAAGAAACAACAGCTTCATCTGGATTCACGACATTTTTCGACGTATTAATTTTTTGATCCAAATCTTGAATGAAAGTATTATTATGAAAGATCATTTTATCTTCCTTAGTAATATTTAAATTAAGAATGGCATTATATACATTAATACCTTTTCTAGATTGTTGGTAATAGATATGCGTTACACCATTATGTTTTGTCGTGTAGATATCTGAAATGACCAAATCGGTGAGATCAGATTGAGAAAGACCTAATTTATCAGTATTGGCCTTCAAATATTGGTCTCCAACCTTTAATTTTTGCGATTGACTAAAAGCAAATGCTGGAATAAGTAGGATCAGCATTAAAAATGCTTTATTTAACTTCATAATTAACTGATTTTTTTAATGCTTGCGAATATAAAACATTAAATAATTATTTATAGTCAAATTTTATTTTCTAAAAGACAATTTGTACAAAAATTAATATTGTCCGAAAAATTATAGAATTAGTTTATTCGATTAACAATTATTAGCTTTATCGATTTATGGAAAAAGATACCTTAATTATAGGTCGAAAACCAGTTTTGGATGCGTTGAAAGGAGACACAACGATAGAGAAAATATGGATTGACAATTCATTAAGAGGAGATATTGAAAAAGAAATCAGATTCCTTTCTAAAAAGCACAATATTCCACTTCAATATGTCCCAAAACAAAAACTTTCGTCACTTACGCCAAAAGCAAATCACCAAGGTTTAGTTGCGCAACTTTCACTGGTGAAGTATTGGTCGATTGAAGATATTATTCCTCAATTATATGAGCAAGGAAGAACACCTGCGATTTTGGTTTTGGATGGTATAGAAGATGTTCGAAATATTGGCGCTTTGGCAAGAACAGCTGTGTGGTTTGATATGGATGCCATCGTCATTTCTCTTAAGAAGTCAGCAATGATAAATTCCTTTGCCTATAAGTCTTCAGCAGGTGCCATAAAAGATATACCGATTTGCAGAGAACCAAGTTTGATTTCAGCTATATCCTTCATGAAATCATCAGGATTAAATATAATTACAGCAGATTTAGGTGAGGATACATCTAATAACATCAATTTTGAAGAACCAATTGCATTAGTTTTGGGTTCAGAAGGTAAAGGTCCTTCAAAGGAAATTATAAAACTTTCTGATGCTATAAGTTGTATTCAAGGTTCTGGTCGAGTAGAGTCATTAAACGTTTCCGTTGCTGGAGCCATACTTATGCATCAATTTTACAATAAAAGGAAAAAATTATATAAATGAGATTAGTCAAAAATTTGTTTTTAGCCTCGTTGGTTCTATTTGTGTTTTCATGTAAAAGCACAAAACATTCAGATGTTAATAGTACTAATGTAGAAACAACTGAGATACAAAATTATGATCTTGAGCATTCACTTCTTTGGAAAATTGAAGGCAACGGATTAGAGCAAAGTTCCTATTTGTTTGGAACGATTCATATGATAAACAAAGAAAACTTTTTTTGGCCAGCAGGCACACTTGCAGCTTTAGATGAATCAGAGCAAACTGCATTCGAAGTTGATTTGGATGATATGTTTGATATTTCCGCTCAAATGGGATTACTCACAAAAGCATTTATGTCAGACAATCAAAAATTATCTGATTTCTATTCCGATGAAGAATATAAAATTGTGAAGGCGCATTTTAAAGATTTGGGTTTGCCCATGTTTTTTCTAGAAAAAATAAAACCAATGTTCTTGACGGTTTTCGCAAGTGGCGATTTAGATCTTGAAGGAGGCCTTGGAGGAGATTCAAATGTAAAATCATACGAAATGGAGCTTTATGAATTATGTAAAGATTCAAATAAGGATGTTGATGGTTTGGAAACCTTAGAATTTCAAATCAGCGTTTTTGATTCCATACCCTATCAGGCTCAAGCTGACATGTTATTAGAAACCATAAAGTCATCTGATTTGGGTGATGAGATGTTTAAAGAAATGATCAACATGTATGTGTCTCAAGATATAAATAAAATGGTGACAAGTATCAGTGATGAAGAGTCAGGGCTCCAAGGTTATGAGGATCTTCTATTAAATCAGAGAAATCATAATTGGATTCCAATCATGGCCAAAAAAATGGCTCAAGCCAAAACTTTTTTTGCTGTTGGTGCTGGACATCTCGGAGGCGAAGAAGGGGTCATTCATTTATTAAAAAAAGAAGGTTTTACGCTTACACCTTTAAGTCAAAATAAAGGTTAAGATGAAAAACATCATCACTGTAAAAGGGATCACTCCTAAAATTGATGCTTCAGCTTGGGTTGCTGAGAATGCAATAGTAACCGGAGATGTCACAATCGGGGAAAATTCAAGTGTTTGGTTTGGTTGTGTTATTCGTGGAGATTGTAATAAAATTATCTTAGGCAACAATGTAAACATTCAAGATGGATCCGTCGTACATGGTACCGTTGGAAGAGGAGATACTGTATTAGGTAATAATGTAAGTGTTGGTCATCGAGCCATTATTCATGGATGCAGGATAGAAGATAATGTCTTGGTTGGAATGGGTGCCATTATACTAGATGATGTGGTTATACCTTCTCACACCATTATTGCAGCAGGTGCACTAATTACCTCAGGTATGACGCTAGAATCAGGGTATATTTATGCAGGTGTTCCTGCCAAACCAATTAAAAAGATTGACGATGTCACTGCTCAAGTATATATTGAAGGGACATCAAGCCACTACGTTCAATATAAGGAATGGTATAAATAATCACGCAATTTCAATATTTAAATGTTGGTATTTTGTTTCAAGTTCTTTCTTCAAATACTCCGGAAACGATTTGTACAAAACGGGTATTAAAATCAAGTTTATCGATGCTAATACTGACAGTACAATCAGACTAGGAAAGTTAATTTCTTGCGAATTAAAAATTAACTGAATAACGATATAACTGCCCATTCCCCCAAAAGCCGCATGAATGCTATTGTAAGAGTGTAACACCAGATATTTTTCAATGACTTCACGTTTCATTAATTTGATTTGTTTGAAGGCTTGATATAAATATACTATTGTTAGAGAAATGAACACAATCATCACAGCTGGATTTCCAAATGTTTTGAACAATTGAAAAAATGTCCATCCAATCAAAACAGTTAGAAAGATTTTAGGGAGCTTAAAATATTCGAAAAGGAATTTTCTAAAAACTCTCATCCAATAGTGATGCATTTCTTTTTCTTTAGCTGTTTTCAAATTACTGAAACCAGAAATCGGATACTTCGAATACGTTTTTGTAAGTGCTTGGTCAAAAGTTAACTTGCTATCTTCTGACATCAGTGATTCTATGTCACATGCCAAATGATCAACTATTTCATATTGGACATCTACATATCGAACATATTTACTT
>JABDKX010000056.1 GCA_013001975.1 Saprospiraceae bacterium
AAATACAACGTCTGTGGTTCTTACAAACTAATTATTAAGCCAAGCTTTTTAAATTCCTTTAACTATTCTTTCTATAACTTTTTGCCCAGAGTTTAGATCTTTGATTTCAAGTAAGTAAATACCTTGAGTTAATATCTGAATATCAATTACAGACTGATTCGTCGTGCTGATAATTAATCTTCCTTGTGAGTCATAAATATTAGCATTGTATTTTAAATTATCCGACATATCAATGTTGATCATATCTGATGCAGGATTTGGAAAAATGTTAATCGTTGAATTTGCTAGTTCATAAGATGAAGTCATCAAATCCATTCCATCACAATCTTCATCTATGCCATTATTTGGAATATCTTCAGCATCAGGATTGATTTCAGCATTCTCGTCATCACAGTCTTCAGCTAGGACAAAACCATCTTCATCTAAGTCATCATCCAAGGTCATCTCATTGCAATCATCATCTATACCATTATAGGGCTCTTCCAATTGATCTGGATTTATGTTTGGATTCTCATCATCACAATCTTCAGCCAAGACAAAACCATCTTCATCTAAGTCATCATCCAAGGTCATCTCATTACAATCATCATCTATACCATTATAAGGTTCTTCCAATTGATCTGAATTTATATTTGGATTATCATCATCACAATCTTCAGCCAAGTCAAAACCATCTTCATCTAAGTCATCATCCAAGGTCATCTCATTACAATCATCATCTATACCATTATAGGGTTCTTCCAATTGATCAGGATTTATATTTGGATTCTCATCATCACAGTCTTCAGCCAAGACAAAACCATCTTCATCTAAGTCATCATCCAAGGTCATCTCATTACAATCATCATCTATACCGTTATAGGGTATTTCTGTTTGATCAGGATTGACGTCTGGATTGTTATCATCGCAATCTTCATTAGAGGTAAAACCATCTTGATCTGAGTCTGCATTACTTTCCAAATTAAATTTATAATTCTCTGTTTTATATTCTCCAAAACTAGGGCCATTTATAATATACACCTCTCCATTAATGACAAATGAAGCTGGTGCCCAACGAGAACCTTCAGGATGAGGAGGCAATTCTTCCCATGTATCTGTTGCTGGATCGTAAGCCCAAAATTCCCCTGTATCCATAGATCGGTGATCCTCTCCATCACCACTCAGCACATAGCCCAAACCATTGTAAGAAAATTGTGTGCCTGCCACTCGAGCTTCTGCCGGCAAGCTTGCTGCTTGAGTCCAAGATTCTCCGATAATGTCATAACGATACCAATCATTAAAGATACCATCACCATGTCCAAAGCCTGTATAAACGAAATCCCCAATACCAAATTGATAAGGATGGTGTCTTGGTACGGAAGGCAAATCAACTTTTTGGGACCACGTATTTGATGCAATATCATACGCCCACCAATCATTCATATTCCCTGATGTACTACCGCCACCTAGTCCCACAAAGACTTTCCCATTCTGTGCGACCATCGCTGGGTGTATTCTTGCTTCACATGGACAAGATGCCAATTCCGTCCAAGTCATATCCGAAGGGTCAAACACCCATAAATCGTTTAATCGAGATTGATCATCAGCCCCAAACCCAAAGTATGCTTTCCCATCCCATGTGTCACCTATGGCAAAACCTCGAGCACCACCTGGAAAAGGAGCAAGCTCTGTCCAAGTATCGGTATTAGAATCATATTGATAAAAATCATCTCGCCTACCAGTTATCGAATTACCAGAGACAATGTATCCCATGTCATCAAAACTAAACGCAAAAGAATGATCAGTTGCATTAAAAGATTCTGGTAAAGAAGATACTTGTACCCAATCTTGTGCTTGTAACTGGAAACTCATGAATAGGAAAAAAATAAAAACTAATCTCATGGTAATGTGCTTTGTTTTTTATTTATAATTTTATATAGAAGACTGAAACCAACGCTTTTGTTTATCGGCTGATACAAAAAGCTTTCGCCTTTCCTTTAAAAACCTTAGACTTGGAGAGAGTATTATTGCTTTGGAAACAGTTCTTAAATTAACCCTTTGTAACATATATCTGAAACATTAAAAAAGTATATTATATGGTAAATATAATACATATGTTCAAACGTCATTGTCTCCTTTAGGATTTTTCTATTTTATTCTAATTCTCAGGTCTTCTTTCTTTAAAGTTTAAATTTTTCGAAAGTTGATCCATTAAATTTAAATGCGCCCACCCGTTTCCAACTTCCAAACCAATAATTATTCTTTTTGTCTTGATAAATTATCCATTAAATTGTTTCCAAGTTCTTTTACCGTGTCACCATTTAATATTTGTTCTTGAAACAGGTCAGGGTTTATTTTCTTATTGGAGGTCTGTCCATTACAAGCTGACATCAACATCACTAGGCTCAGAAATAAAAGTAGGTGTAATTTCAATGATGTTTGTCTGATTGTTAATGATTATTTATTTAAAAATTGTAAGGTCAAAAAAAATATTATAAAGTGTAACGGTTTTCATAAATGGCGTAACGACTGAATGAAAGGCATGAACATTTTATGCTTTGGTTGGAACAGTTGCTAATTTTTATCGTAAAATTCCAAAATAAGGTTTTTAAATGTTTTCGGTGATTCTATATATTCAAAGTGTCCACAGTTTTCAATTAAGTGAACCTCTGACTTAGGAATTTTATTCTGAATTGCAATAGCACCTTCAACTGAAAATACACTCTCAGTTCCCTGCAATATTAAGGTTCTACAATTAATTGCTGAGATTTGATTATGTATATCGTATTCACCGAGGTTCATTCTCACTATACTGTTAGTCCTATTTATCTTTGGAACACTAATAGAATCAAATCCTAGTTTAAGTTTAGAAGTATCGAGAGGGTTTGCAAAATAAGTAGTTAAATAAGATTTGTAGTATTTGGTGTAAATTGCCGGATCATAATTTTTAAAGTTATCTGTATTCTCCAGACTATCTAAATATAAATTCTGTTCTACAGTTAATCTAGAATTAATTGTCTCAATCTGATAGGGGGTTCTTAATTCAAAGCTAGCCGCATCAGGATCAACTAAAATTAATGAACTAACATTTTTAGGATATTTGACTGAGTAATACATTCCTAGTAAACCACCAAAAGAATGGCCGAGAAGATTTAATTTAGATATTTTAAAGCGTTTTCTAATTAGATCCAAATCTTCAACGAAATTTTCAATTTTAAGATTTAAGGTATCATCTTGACCATCTGACCAACCACTTCCTCTTTGATCAAAATAGAAAAGAGTAAATTGAGTCGACAATAAAGAATCAAATTGAGGTTTCAAATATTTATGACTGAATCCTGGTCCACCATGTAGTACGACTATTGTATCTCCAACTCCATAAATGTTATAGTATAGTTGGTTACCATTAATATTTACGAACCCACTTTTTATTTCAGTAGATTTTTCTTCAGACTTGCAACCAAATAGCAAGAATCCCAAAACTAAAATATATACTATGCTGAATTTCATATTGTCTTATTGTGCCTAACG
>JABDKX010000084.1 GCA_013001975.1 Saprospiraceae bacterium
GTAGTCGGCAGTTTCTTTTTTCATAAAAGCGGTATCATAAGATTGTATGACATGTTCTAAAGGCGGAATGTCTCCTTCCCAATCTTGCCACCATTCTCTTTTAATTAATGCACCTTCATCTCCAGTTGGGTTTTGCATATACTGTGCATTCCATTTTGATAATGGAATCGAAGCTCTAACTGCTTCCAGATCTTTTATATTCCAATATTCCGGCCACAGGGGTTTATCAGAAGGTAGGATTGCAGGAAACTCAATGACTTCCCATTGATCCGCTTTATTTTCTTTTTGTGCTTTTATTAATCTTCCTGTTAAATCTTTTTCATTCCATCTAGTCATTACAATAATAATTGTTCCACCAGGTTGAAGACGTTGACGAGGACCAGATGTATACCATTCATAAGTTCTCTCAAGAGCTTGAGCATTCATTGCATCTTGTTCAGTATGTGGATCATCAATAATTAATAAATCAGCACCACGACCAGTAATCGCAGATCCAACACCGGCAGCATAATATTCACCACCTTGTTGGGTTTCCCATTTACCTGCAGCTTGAGAATCTTCTTTGAGTCTTGTTTGAAATACTTCTTTGTATTCTGGTGTATCCATTAAAGCTTTTGCCTTACGACCAAACCTTACAGATAATTCAGTTGTGTTAGTTGATTGAATAATTTTTAATTTAGGATTACGACCTACCATCCAGGCGGGTAATAAGTATGATGCAAATTCAGATTTAGTATGTCTAGGTGCCATATTAATAATAACACGTTTTGTTTTACCATTTGCAATGTCATTAAATTTTTGAGCAACATCTTTATGATGTCTACCTTCTACAAAATCTGGCCATACATGTTTTACAAAGGCCATGAAATCTTGTTTTATATCTGATTGTTTTTTCTTCTCCTTCCATTTATTCATGTAAAGAGCAAATTGCCTTTTCACATCAGGCGGCAGCTTATCTAAATTTTTTAATTTTTCTTTATTCATAAATGCATTCGAAAAAAAATTTTGCAAAATTTTTTCAGATATGTTTTCAAATAACCAAAAGTATTTTAGGGTTACTTATATATAAAACCTTATATATTACTAAGTATATAGAGACTCCTGTAATTTACAAGCAAATAGAATTAGCAAGAAAGTTCAAATGTTAGAAACGTGTTGGTACCTCTATCCAATCTACGAGCGAGCGAAGCGAGCGAGTTAGTTCCGGCGCCGCAGGCGCCTGCGACATTTTGTCGCATGTGATATTTTAACGCAGCCTGCGACATTTTATCGCATGTGATATTTTAACGCTAAAAAAAAATGCAAGGTGCGACAACTTTGCGAATATTAATTTTAATCAAAAAATGCGAAGATGTTATTTTAACAAACAGGAGGAAAAAAATGCCGTTAGAAGTACACTACACAAAACATATAGCATGGGATGCAGATACTAAAACATTTGCAGATCCAAAAATAAAACAAGAAGCAGATGAGATTGGTCACTTTTTAATGACAATCGGAGTTTCAAAAATCTCTGAAAAAACAATTGATGAAATTGTTATTAGAAAACTGATCTTGGATAAATTTTATCCAGTAACTGCTAAAGCAGAAAATAAAACTCCAAAGGAATGGAGAGAAATTTTTTCAAAGCATATGGGTTTAGATATTCAAGGTAGATGGGCTTGTGATGAAACTCGTTGGAAGTTCACATCGCGTCATGCAAAAGGTATGATGTTTGATATTGTTCATAAAGTTTTAAGAGAGGAATAATAAATAGTTTCCCCTGGAGCCAGGCGCAACAGCGCCTGGCTTTTTTATTTCTTTTTATTTTTTTATTTAATTAAAAGCATCAAGCAACAAGCTGCAAGTTTCGGCTCCGAAGGAGCCGAAAAATTTTGTCGCATGCGACATTTTGTCGCATGCGTTATATTAACACTAGGAGGTTGTTAATTTTTATGCGCAGTCATCACAATATCTTTTGTCACTCGTTGACCTATTATCTCCTTTGATGTATTCGCCACAACATTTACAGTGGGTAAATTCATCACTTGGTTTTGAATCATCTTTTTTCTTTTTTGTTTTCATAATCGTATCTTAGCACAATGGCGACGCAGTCGCCATTGCACATAGTGTCGCAGGTTAGTCTAATAAAACCATGTAAGCGTCGGCGTTGTTTTCTCTAAACCAATTTAAGTTGGCTCTTACTTTGTCCCAAAGTTTAGAACCACCCCAACCCAATTTTTTATCTTCCTCAGCTGCCATATATTCATAATATAATATAGCGTCATGTTTCTTAGCTTCTTCTCTTGTTAACATTATAGATTCGCCTGTAAATCTATTTGATCTTTTGTGTGTTTTTTGTTCTGTCATATTTCTCCTTTATTTGTTAATAATCGTATCTTAGCACAATGGCGACGCAGTCGCCATTGTCAATATTGTCACACCTACTCAAAATGTTTTGAGTAGGTTTTCTCGTTTTTTAGACCATGCCATTTCTCTTGATCTATAGCCCACTCTTTAGGTGTCCATTTAGATTTCGGATTTTTTGGATACTTACTGTGGAAGTCTGCTCTTTTTTGAAAATACTCTCTAATTTCCTCTCCACTCATGTGTCGTAATTTAATTAAAGTATTTAAAACTGATGTTGGCATTGGCATTTTTATTTCTCCTCTACTTCTGGAAATGGTAAATCATGTTGATCTAATTTACTGTCTCATTCTTTAGTGATACTCGCCTTGCTGCCTTCCATATCTTTTTTTACTAATCGCAAAATCTCATCTAATGTATCTGCAATTCTAATTAATGGATTGATTGACCTGTCTTTTATTTCGTCGTTCATTTTTTACTCCTTTGGTTAATTTCCTAATCTTACCACAATGGCTCTTTAAGAGCCATTGTCAATATTGTCGCACTTTTTAATTTTAGTTTCTGTCCACGCGCGTTGAGTCCATGAATAACCACTACCATTATTGTGTGTTGTTTCTGGGTGCTTGATTCTTTGAACTTCAATCGGTGTTTCAAGTGGCTCGGTTCTGGGTGCAATCGCAATTATTTGTTGAATGTTTGCATTTGCGAAATCATCATAACAACCTTGACTACAAAAATATTGATACATCTTATTGTACCAATTTGACACTTTTATTTTTTTGGTTCTTAAAACCTTTGAACCCTTGACCCCTCTTATTCTGTCTTGGGTGTGTCTGGTATGACAATGCGTACCATGACAATATACATATTCATCAGCCATTAGTTTATCTCCTTTTTACTAGTTGTCATAAATACAA
>JABDKX010000090.1 GCA_013001975.1 Saprospiraceae bacterium
TCAGATGATGTTTATTTGAAAATATATGATGAGGAAGATGGCCGACCGATTGAATTAAATGCTTTGGATAAAAATTTTGTCATTCAAGATTTGAATTGGACAAAGGCTGAGCTAGATCGCGAGAAAAAAGGCAGAGATATTGGGAATGCCATCAGCATAGGTTTAAATCTTTTAGCCTTGGGGACTGGCTCTAGTATCAATGCACTTGATGTCTTCGTTTATTCTACCGACACTGCGGCTTATATGTTGGAAGATTCGAGATCACACAAGCTGATAAAAGGATCATTGGAAGAGCAAGTCGCTTATGTTGAAGATTGGGTTTTATATAAAAGTAAATTGGGTCCAGGAGAAGAAGACTCTTGGGATATTCTTTTTGAAAGAAATCTATATGAAGCTGATGCCGAACTCATAATTGAAATTGAAGGTATTCCTTTTACTATTCCATTTAAACTTAAAACCTTAGAAGAAAAGGTTCGGTAAGTGGAATCACCTTAAGATTTCATATCTTGCAAAATAATTTCACTCGAGTTGGAAAAGCATATTTTACATTCGAACATTAATGGGTTAGTTGATATCTTACGTGAAAACAATCAAAAAATTGTTTTTACGAACGGCTGTTTTGATCTGTTGCATCCTGGACATGTCGATTATTTGGCAAAAGCAAAAGCTTTCGGTGACGTCCTTATGGTTGGTTTAAATTCTGACGCTTCTGTTCAAACATTAAAAGGAGAACAACGACCTATAAATAAAGTGATGGATCGTTTGAAAATGTTAGCGGCTTTAGAAGCCGTTGATTTCGTTATTATCTTTGAAGAAGACACTCCTTTAAAATTGATACAAAAAATTAAACCTGATTATCTTGTTAAAGGAGGAGATTATTCAATGGACAATATTGTAGGTTCTGACTTTATAAATGAAAATGGTGGTAAAGTTGAAATCATTCCTTTTCTCAATGGATACTCCAGCTCTGAATTAATAGAAAAAATAAAAACATTAAAATGATAGTTTCAGATCTGGTTGATTTTCTACATTCCGTTGCACCAAATAATTTCCAAGAGGAATATGATAACAGTGGCTTACTTGTAGGTAACTATGATGATGTAATTACATCTGTTTTGGTGAGTTTGGATGTCACTGAATCTGTTTTAGAAGAAGCCATTGAATTAGGAGCCAATGTAATTGTTTCGCATCATCCAATTATTTTTAGCGGTTTGAAAAGACTGACAAAAAGTAATTATGTCCAACGCATAGTTCAAAAAGCAATTAAGCACGATATCAACTTATTTGCCATTCATACTAATCTAGATAATGTCTATCACAATGGTGTGAATACTTTTATAGCAAACCGATTAGCACTGATTAATGTTGATATTTTAAAACCAAAGGCTGATTTGATGTATAATGAAGCCAAAATTGGGGCTGGAATCATCGGTGAGCTTAAAAATCCAATGGAAGAAAAGGCATTTTTAGCTTATTTAAAGGAGAAAATGGAGGTCAATTGCATAAAATATACAGCATTACAGCAAAAACCTATTTCTAGGGTCGCAGTTTGCGGTGGATCGGGCAGATTCTTATTAAATGACGCAATTAAGCAAAATTCTGACATTTTTATCTCTTCTGACTTCAAATATCATGAATTCTTTGATGCTGATAATCAGATAGTTATAGCAGATATAGGCCATTTTGAAAGCGAGCAGTTTACAATTAGAATGCTACACGAGATATTGACAAATAAATTTAATAACTTTGCGTCCCATTACACGAAAGTGAACACAAATCCTGTTAATTATTTCTAAGAAATGGCGAAGAAAACTAAAACTGTAGAAGAAAATTTAAAAGACTTATTTGATCTTCAAACTATTGATTCTAAAATCGATCAAATAAAAATTTTAAAAGGTGCTTTACCTATCGAGGTTAAAGACTTAGAGGATGAAATTGTTGGTCTTGAAACTAGGATTAGCAAGTTAAATGATACTTTAGAAGATATCCAAAATGGAATCTTAAAGCACAAAGAAAATATTAAAACTTCTGAATCGCTTATCGAAAGATATAACAAGCAATTAGACGAAGTAAAAAATAATCGTGAATTCGAAGCTTTAACCAAAGAGATTGAACTTCAAAATCTTGAAATTCAACTTTCTGAAAAAAGAATCAGAGAAGCGACAGATGAGAAAGCTGGTAAAACAGAAATCTTAGAAAAAACGCAAGAGAGAAGAGATCAAAAACAAAATGATCTTGTGCAGAAAAAAGAAGAATTAGAGAAGATTATTGAAAAAACAGAAAAAGAAGAAAAAACACTTTCTAATAAATCTGAAAAAGCCCAAAATAAGATTGAAGAAAGAATGTTAAAGTATTACCACAAAACAAGAAACGCTTACAGAAATGGATTGGCTGTAGTAACATACAGAAGAGGGTCTTGTGGTGGTTGTTTTAACAGAATACCTCCTCAACTGCAAATTGAAATAGGTAATAGAAAAGAATTAATTACTTGTGAGCACTGCGGAAGAGTATTGGTCGATCATGAGATCGCTGGTATTAAAATTGACGAAGATTAATTAATTAAAAATATGTTGCCACGATATGTTTAGATTTGAAGAGTCATTCATATTATGGTTTTTAATTTTCATACCATTTTGCTTCTTAGTTTTTCATTTATCAAATAAGTGGAAACAATCCCAAATTGAAAAAGTAGGCGACTATAAAGTCTTTTCCAGGTTATTTCCAAATTGGTCTTTAAAGCGTGAATGGCTAAAAGCCAGTTTATTGCTTATCGCAATGTCTATGCTGTTAATCTCATGGGCGAACCCTCAATGGGGCAATAGGAAGCAAAAAATCAAAGCCAAAAGTTCAGATGTCATAATAGCTTTGGACATTTCACAAAGTATGTTGGCAACAGATATTTCTCCAAATCGAATGGAGAGGTCAAAGTTTTTCTTAAATGAACTGATAAAAAAATTAAGAGGTGATCGTATTGGCTTAGTTTACTTTGCAGGCAGCGCCTATCTTCAAATGCCACTGACCAATGATTACGCTTCAGCAGAAACTTTTATAAAAAGTGCCAACCCTACCCAAGCAGGAACTCAAGGAACCGTGATTGCAGATGCTATTGAAATGGCTCAATCCATTTTTAGTGATGATAAAGCTGCTCAAAAGGCACTCATCGTTATATCAGATGGAGAAAATCATGAAAGTGAAGCCATCGAAGCTGCTAAAACAGCTTTAGAAAATGGCATTTTCGTTTTTACAATTGGCGTCGGCACTACAGAAGGTTCAAGAATCCCAATTGTTGAAAAAGGAAAGCGCGTTTATAAAACAGACAGGAGTGGAAACCCCGTGACATCTGCTCTTAATGTTTCTATGTTGAAAGATATAGCAGAAGCAGGAGGCGGCCAGTTTTATAGCTTGGATCAAACAATGTCAGCCTTAAATAAAATTGATAGAGAAATTGATAAATTAGAAAAGCAAGAAGTTGAACAACGATCATTCACAGATTACAATTCTTATTTTCAATATTTTTTATTTTTAGCAATCCTTCTATTGACAATTGAATATTTTATTAGCAACTTATCTAATCGTAATAGAAGTTGGAAAAGCATCTTTGGTATATGAAAAAGCATATCTGTTTTATAATGTTTTTTGCTTTAAATCAAATCTGTGTGTTTGGACAGACTGCTCATAAGCATTTAATGGAAGGTGATAATGCATATACAAATAATGATTACATAGCAGCTGAAGAAAATTACAGAAAGGCAAAAGAAAAAGAAAGTTCACTAAAGTCAAACTTCAACCTTGGGAATGCGACTTATAAACAAGAAAGATTTGAAGAGGCCATCGATTACTATTTGAATGCAACAAATAAAGCAAAAAATGTATCGGAAAAATCAAGCGCTTTTTACAATTTAGGAAACAGCTATTTTCAGAATCAAGAATTTGAAAAAGCCGTCGATGCTTACAAACGATCTATTAAGGCAGATCCAAAAAATAAAGATGCGCGTTATAATTTATCCTATACAAAAGAAATATTAAAACAACTTGCTCAACAACAGCAGCAACAGCAAAATCAAGACCAACAAAATCAGGATCAAAACGATCAACAAGAAAAGTCAGAGCAAGACCAGCAAAATCAGGAACAAAATCAAGGAGAGAATCAAGACAATACCGAAAAAGAAGAACAAGAAGAACAGGAACAAAAAGAACAACCTCAAGACAGTACTCAACAAAGTCAACCAATGTCATTTGACAGTTCTCGATTGGATAAGCAAAGTTTGGACAGCTTAGATGCGCAAAAACTACTACAGATAATCCAAGATGAGGAAATGAAAGTCCAAGAAAAACTTCGGAAATTTAATTCTAAAAGGAAAAAACCAGATAAGGATTGGTAGATTCGCTAAAGTTTAAAAAAAATTTAACGCTTTAGATTATTCTGGAACTTTACAAACTTTACTGTTATAATTAAATTCGTATTTAAAAGACTTAACTATGAGAATTGTATTTTTTCTTTTAACAATGTTTGTTGTTCAAACTATGACAGCACAGTCAATCAAGGTAGAAGTTTCTAGTGATTCTATTTTACTTGGTAATGCTTTTAAATTAACTTATCTGATAGAAAATAGTGAAAACGAACTTGAAGTCCCTAACATTGAAAATATGGACATTGTTGGTGGGCCTAATTACAGCAATTCAATTCAGATTAATAATGGTGTGCGCACAAGTTCTCAAAGTGTTTCTTATTATTTAAAACCGAAGACAGAAGGTAAGTTTTTTATTCCGCCTATAACGATTATTGAGGATGATGTGGTTCTAGAAACAAATGCGATAGAAATCAATGTTCATCCAAACCCAGATGGTGTTATCACAGAAATTGAATCAAATGATAACCCATTTTTTAAGTCATTCGAATTTCCATTTGATGATTTCAAGATGAATCCTTTTTTCGATAAAATGGAAAAAGAGAAAAAGAATAAAGAGTCAAAAACAAAGAGAAAATTAAAAAAGATTTAATGAGATTAACCTCGCTTATAATATTTTCTTTTTTTACCATAATTCTTTTTGGACAGACCCCACGATTTTATGTAAAGACAGATGCTAATAAAATATTAGAGCAGTCTTATGTTGATATTGACTTTACATTAGAAAATATAGATGGCAGTTCTTTTAAGCCACCGTCATTTGATGGTTTTGAAGTAGCAGCAGGTCCAAACAAATCAACTTCAATGTCAATTGTGAATGGAAAGGTTAGTAAAAAAATAACTTACGGATATACACTAAGTCCAAAAAAACCTGGAAAATATACGATTGGTTATGCGTCAATAAGAACGGCTTCCGGCCTTTTGAAAACTAAGCCTGTAACAATTGAAGTAATAAAAGGCAAAGAAAACCCAAATTCAAAAGGCGAAGATGTATTCATTCAAACCATATTGTCAGATTCAATTGGTTACGTTGGACAACAAATCACCTTGGAGTATAAATTGTTTTATAAGTTAGATGTCAGGTCAGTTAATTTTGCAAAAGACCAAGAATTTGATGGCTTTTATATACAACAAGTAAGCACTTCATCTGAACCTGCAAGAAGAGAAATCGTTGATGGTCTTGAATATGCCACACAGGTTGTAAAAAGAATCTCATTATTTCCTCAGCAAACGGGTACTTATATTTTAGAGCCAGTAACTGTTAATCTCGGTATTGCTGATAAGAATAACAGATCACGAGGTTTCTTTTTTTCGGCACAGCTTAAAGCGAGAAGAATTAAAGCTGAAGGTAAAACAATCATTATTGATAATACACCTCAAACCGATATTGCTTCTTTTTCAGGTGCAATTGGAAAGTATTCAATGACAGCTAAAACTGCAAAAAGGAGTTTGACTACTGATGAAGCCATCATTGTCAACATGTTTATTCAAGGGAATGGAGATAACAAAATGGTAAGTGCCCCAACGTGGACATTGTCGGATTCTCTTGAAATTTATGACCCAAATATAATTGAAGATGCCAGTTTTCAAAATGGTCCAAGATATATTCATAAAAAAACTTTTGAGTATTTAATCGTTCCGAAGTATCCTGGCAAATATAAAATCACTCCAGAATTTACATATTTTGATACTGAGAAAAATGATTATGTCACCTTAACAAGGCAATTGCCAAGCTTTAATGTTTTAAAAGGAAATCAGCTTGCTGTTGTAGAAAATGATCAAATTAATCTCGAAGTACAACCTATTTTTAAAACAGGCAATTTCAAACGCAGCAAAACACAATTGCACGGATCAATCTTACATATTTTATTTTTACTTGGGACACTATTTGGTGTAATTGGATTGATCGCATATAACAAACATTTGGTGAAATCTGGACAAAGAGATCCAATCTTACTGAAAAAAAATAAAGCCTTAGAACTTGCAAGATTGCGATTAAAAAAAGCAAGCGCGCTTAAGGAAAAAAATCAAGTTGGTCAATTTTATGAAGAGATAACCATTGCTGTTAAAAAATTCATTTCAGATAAATATAATATTCCAGCGCTCCACATCAATAATTCTGAAATAATCAAGGCGCTTCAAAATGAAAATATAGATGACAACTTAATATCATCATTTCAAGAAATACTTTCCAAAGCAGAGACAGCGCTTTATGCTCCAGGATTATCAGAGGACATAGAATCTATGTTTGACCAAACAATGACTTTGTTTTCTGATCTAAGTATTTAAATTTGACTAGAAAAAAGTTGGGTATTGATTTCATATATGTTGACCACAATTAATTCAATTCACTTACTTTTGCAGTTCAAATTAAAAACATGTCTGATAGGATAAAAATTAAAGAAATTCTGACTTCTGGTAAAGCCGATTATGAAGCAACAGTTAAAGGCTGGGTAAGAACATTTAGAAACAATCAATTTATTGCTCTAAATGATGGCTCAACTATAAATACTTTACAAGTTGTTGTAGATAGAGATAATTTACCTGAGTCAGAATTGAAAAGAATAACAACTGGAGCTGCTATCAGTGCAACAGGTCAAGTTGTAGCTTCTCAAGGAGGTGGACAAAGTGTGGAGATACAAGCTACTGATATAAAAATTATTGGCGATGCTGATCCTCAGAAATATCCGCTACAACCAAAGAAGCATAGTTTGGAGTTTTTAAGGGAGATTTCTCACTTGAGATTTAGAACAAATACTTTCGGCGCTATTTTTAGAATAAGGCATTCTGTAGCATTTGCGATACATCAATTTTTTAACGAAAGAGGTTTCGTCTATTTGCATACGCCTATAATAACTGGTTCAGATGCTGAAGGAGCCGGTGAGATGTTTCAAGTCACGACTTTGGATTTGAATGACGTACCAAAGACGGAGGATAATGAAGTAGATTTCAAAAAAGACTTCTTTAAGAAACCAACAAACCTAACGGTATCAGGTCAACTTGAAGCTGAGCTGGGTGCTTTAGCTTTATCGGATGTATATACATTTGGACCTACGTTTAGAGCAGAAAACTCAAATACATCAAGACACCTTGCGGAATTCTGGATGATAGAACCAGAAGTAGCGTTTGCAGATTTAAATGACAATATGGATTTGGCTGAGGACTTACTTCAGTATGTTATCAATTATTGTTTAGATAAACATGATGAGGATTTAAAATTCTTAGAAAGTCGATTGCTCAAAGAGGAAAGTCAAAAGCCTCAGAAAGATCGTTCTGACATGGCACTTAGAGAGAAATTAAAATTCTGTGTAGACAACAAATTTGAAAGAGTAACCTATACAGAAGCGATTAATATTTTAAAGAACTCTAAGCCAAACAAGAAGAAGAAATTTCAATTTGTTATCGAAGATTGGGGAGCAGATTTGCAATCTGAACATGAAAGATATCTTGTTGAAAAGCATTTTAAAAAGCCCGTTATTTTGGTAGATTATCCTAAAGAGATAAAAGCTTTTTATATGCGTATGAATGAAGATAATAAAACCGTTAGAGCAATGGATATATTATTTCCAGGCATAGGTGAAATTGTAGGCGGATCTCAAAGAGAGGAAAGGTTAGAAGTATTGGAGTCTAAAATGAAAGAGTTTGACGTACCAATTGAAGAAATGCAATGGTTTTTAGATACCAGAAGGTTTGGAACTTGTGAGCATGCAGGATTCGGTTTAGGTTTTGAAAGGTTGGTGTTATTTATTACAGGTATGACAAATATTAGAGACGTCATTCCGTTTCCGCGATACCCAGGAAATGCTGAAATATAATCAGACATTTCATAAATAAAAAGGGGGAAATTTTCATTTCCCCCTTTTTTATTTTTCAAGAAAATAATTATTTCTCGTCAGCATATCTTTTAGATACCTCGTCCCAATTTATAACATTAAAAAATGCTTGAACATAATCAGGTCTTCTATTCTGATAATTTAAATAGTAAGCATGTTCCCATACATCTAATCCCAGTATTGGTGTGCCTCCACAACCAACGCCTGGCATGATTGGATTGTCTTGATTTGGTGTAGAACAAACTTCTACTCTGCCACCTTCGTGAACGCAAAGCCAAGCCCAACCACTTCCAAACCTTGATCCTGCCGCTGCAGCAAATTTTTCTTTGAATGCGTCAAATGAACCGTAGGCATCATTAATAGCATTGGCCAGATCTCCTGAAGGTTGACCACCACCGTTAGGTCCCATCACTTGCCAAAATAATGAGTGATTATAATAACCACCACCATTATTTCTAACAGCACTGTTTTTCATATCTAGGTTAGATAAAATATCTGAAATATCTCTTCCCTCTAATTCTGTGCCTTCAATAGCTGCATTTAATTTTTTAGTATATCCTGCATGGTGTTTTCCATGATGAATCTCCATTGTTCTAGAATCAATATTTGGTTCTAAAGCATCATGTGCATAAGGTAAAGAAGGTAATTCAAAAGCCATATTATATTAATTTATGTTAAGTAATTTATTGATTTAATTATTGTTTGTTATATGTCCCCGAGCAGCCGAGACCGTTTAGTGACAGCACACTTCCTTCCAAGGTTGCCGTGCCTATAAGCCCTAAATCTAACGCGCATCCATCTAATGTAATTTCAAGTCCATCAAACAGCACTGTGTTACTATTAGAACCAGCTGTGAAAACAATTTGTTCATTTAATGATGTATTTGTTCCTGAACATTGTTCGGTTGAAGTATCCAAATTATAAACACCTATCCAATCAGATTGTAAACAAGAGCCAGTGTCAGTTTCGCAAGATGTTAAACATATGCACAAACTAAGTGAAAGGATGAGACCTAAATGTTTCATAATCTTGGATTTATAATTTTCAAAGTCGAAAAATAAAGAAGTTTGAGCAATTATTTATGATAATATTCAATATCAATAGAACAGCGCAAATATTCTAATTAAATTTGCAAAAAAATAGACATGCAAAAGTACAGAGAGGAGAAAGATTCTATCGGATATATTAAAGTTCCTGCAAATAAATATTGGGCAGCGCAAACTCAAAGATCAAGTCAAAATTTTAAAATTGGTGGTCATCAAATGCCAATTGAAGTTATCAGAGCCTATGCTATTTTAAAAAAAGCTGCAGCAAATACAAATGCTGAATTAGGTGTATTGTCTAAAGCGAAAGCGAAAATGATTGGGAAGGTTTGCGATGAAATAAGTCAAGGTAAATTAGATGATCAATTTCCTTTGGTTGTTTGGCAAACAGGGTCAGGTACTCAAACCAATATGAACGTTAATGAAGTGATCGCTAATCGTGCACATGTTTTAAAAGGAGGGAAGCTCTCAGATAGTAAAAAAAGTTTTCACCCGAATGATGATGTCAATAAGTCTCAATCATCCAATGATACTTTTCCTACTGCAATGCATATTGCTGCTTATAAAAAAATAATGGAAGTGACCATTCCAGGATTGGAAAAATTGAAAAACACTTTAGACAAAAAAGCAAAACAATATAGTAAGGTTGTTAAAATAGGGAGGACTCACTTTATGGACGCAACTCCTGTAACTTTAGGACAAGAATTGTCTGGATATGTTACGCAATTAGACTTTGGAATAAAAGCTATAAAATACAGTCTTAAACATTTGGCACAATTGGCTTTAGGAGGAACAGCTGTCGGGACTGGTCTCAATACACCCAAAGGATATGATAAATTAGTTGCTAAAAAGATTGCCAAGTTAACTGGCCTGCCTTTCGTAACAGGAAAAAATAAATTTGAAGGGTTGGCTGCTCATGATGCCGTAGTAGAATCGCATGGTGCATTAAAAACAGTTGCAGTTTCTTTAATGAAAATTGGTAATGACATTCGTATGTTGGCATCAGGTCCAAGATGTGGTATTGGAGAGATTACAATTCCAGCAAACGAACCTGGATCTTCAATTATGCCTGGCAAGGTAAACCCAACTCAAGCAGAAGCATTAACAATGGCTATGGCTCAAGTTATGGGCAATGATGTTGCTATAAATGTAGGAGGTATGAGTGGACAGTTTGAATTGAATGTTTTCAAACCAATGATGATTTATAATTTTCTAACATCCGCACAATTGATTGGTGATGCAGCTCAAAGTTTTAGTGACAATTGCATCAAAGGCTTAAAACCAAACCATAAAGCCATCAATGAAAACTTAAATAATTCATTGATGTTAGTGACTGCACTAAATACAAAAATAGGTTACGATAAAGCTTCTGAAATTGCTAAGAAAGCATATAAAGAAGGAACTACTTTAAAAGCAGCTGCTTTGAAGCTAAACTACTTAACTGAAAAAGAATTTGATCAGTGGGTGCGTCCTGAGAAGATGTTGTAGTACCGTTAGATTTAGGTCTTTTAAATTTAAACAGACGAAGAAATGAAGACAGTCCTCGAAATAAAGTAACCGCGTTCCTATAACTATCGGAAGCGGGGACGTCCATGCCTAATTTTCTTAATTATAAATTGTTGTTTAATACGGAAGTGGTCGCTGAGCTTTGTTGCGGAAGATCATTGCCTTTTTATTTAAGCAAGAGACCAGGACTTTGCCATATTATTTAGTAGAAGGTTTTGGTATTAATCCATAAGTGGTCACAGACCTTTACTGCGGAAGATCTTTGCCATTATCTTTTGTAAATTTAAAATTAAACTAAGCAAGAGGCGAGGACGCCTTTGCCTTATTCTCATTAACTATTGGAACTTCCTAAAATGGAGAAAGTCCTTCTTTGTAAAATACTTCGAAGGACGATAGCCCACCTTCCCAACTGAAACTGATGTTTCAGTTCACTTCTTTCTATTGTCCATTTAGGACAATAGATCTTTCAGACCAGAAGTTCATA
>JABDKX010000092.1 GCA_013001975.1 Saprospiraceae bacterium
TCCGAAGAATGATCATGAGCGCTGTGGTCATGATTTGCGTGATCGTGGCCTGAATGATCGTGACCTGAATGATCGTGATTATCTTGCCCAAATGTTAAGCCAGAGAAAAAAAGAAAAACTAAAGTGAATATCGTATTAAACCTCATCTACAGCATGCTTTTTAAAATCGATGCAAAGGTATGAAAATGAACTATATATCCTACATTTAGAATGATCTTTTTTAGCCTGTAAAGCCTTATAAAACAAGGGCTAAAGTAGGCAATATTATTTTGTGCTTTTGTGCACTATTCGGCATTTTGTTTTGTGGTTTTAATAAGCACCTACTTTTAAAATTTGAATAAATAAAAATCGCCAATTATGATACATAACTGGCGATTAAATTTTTATTTAGAATATTTTAAAAATCCTTTTAAAATGGCACTATTTGTCTATTATCTGGCAATAGCTGTCGCTCTTTTCTCTCTAATGACTGTTACCTTAACTTGACCTGGATATTGCATTTCATCTTGAATTTTTTGAGAAATCATGAATGCCAAGTCATCTGCAAATGCATCTGTAACTTTTTCACTTTCAACAATTACTCTCAGTTCTCTTCCTGCTTGAATAGCATACGCTTTTTGAACACCATCATAAGACAATGCCAAATCTTCAAGTTCTCCAATTCGTTTTAAGTAACTTTCTAGAATTTCTCTTCTTGCACCAGGTCTAGCTCCTGAAATAGCATCACAAGCTTGGACAAGTGGTGAAATGATGTTGTTCATCTCTATTTCATCGTGGTGTGCGCCTACTGCATTTAAAATAACAGGATGCTCTTTAATTTTTTCAAGCATCTGCATTCCTAATAATGCGTGTGGCAATTCAGACTCTTCGTCAGCTACTTTACCAATATCGTGTAACAAACCGGCACGCTTAGCCATCTTAATTTGCTTGTTACTCATTCCTAATTCAGCTGCCATTACAGAACATAGCGTAGCTGTTTCAATGGAGTGCTTTAATAGGTTTTGACCATAAGAAGACCTGAACCTCATTCGACCAACCATTCTTATAATCGTTGGATGCAAACCATGAATATCTAAATCGATAACTGTTCTTTCTCCAATTTCTTTTATTTGCTCTTCTAATTGCTTTCTAACTTTGGCAACCGTCTCTTCAATCTTAGCTGGGTGTATTCTTCCATCAGCAACCAATCGTTTTAATGACAATCTGCAAATCTCTCTTCTGATAGGATCAAAACTTGAGATAACGATAGCTTCAGGGGTATCATCAACGATGATTTCTGCTCCAGTAGCTGCTTCTAATGCTCGAATGTTTCGACCTTCTCGACCGATAATTTGACCTTTTATGTCATCAGAATCTAAATTAAAAACACTGACTGTATTCTCAATTGTATATTCAGCACCCATTCTTTGAATGGTTTGAATAATAATTTTCTTAGCTTCCTTGGCTGCTCTATTCTTCGCTTCGTTAATTGTTTCTTTTTCGATGGCTAAAGCTTCAGTTTCAGCTTTCCCTTTAACAGCCTCAAGTAATCTGTCTTTTGCGTCAGCTTCAGAAAGTTTGGCTATAGACTCCAGTTCTTTAATTCTAACTTCATTAGCCTGATCCAACTCTTCTTTCTTTTTCGCGACGATCTTAAGTTGCTTTTCAAGGTTTTGCTTTATCGCTTCCGCTTCTGATTCTCTTTGTTCGACATTTTCAAGTTCGGATTGGAATTTATCTTGCTTAGCCTTTAATTCCCTTTCCATTGAAACGACTTGCATTTCCCTTTCTTTCATTTCAACTTTTTGGTCAGCTTTGTAACCTGCGTAATCTTCTTTAAGTTTTGCGTATTTGTCTTTTGCCTCTTGAATCTTTTTTTGTTTTATCGATTCGTTTTTAGATTCTGCCTTGCTTAGAATTTTATCTGCTTTGGATCTGGCTTCATCTATTTTTCTAGTGGCAGTAATTTCAGCTTCTTTAAGTGTCAAATCTGCTTTTTTATTAGCTTCTTCTATCTTATTGTGTGCTGATTTTCTAACGATCATATTGGATATCAGATATCCAATTATTATTCCTACGATTGCACATGCAATAGGAAATAATAAATTTTCCATATTTCAAAATATTTAAAATGTGATGAAATAAGAGGGGAAGGAAAAATAGAACCTTTAGTTCTTTGTTATTATTGGACTTGATTTGATATTAATTCAAGTAATCTTTCAACCTTTTCGTTTGCGATTTCTAATCCATCGCTATTTTCATTCTTTTTCTTAGCTTCAAACGCATAGGTTAATAAAATCATCGCAAGTATGTCTTTGGTTGTCTTTACCAAATATTTTATTTTAAATTCTGAGATTTTTTCATTCAATTCTGACTCAATCTCAATTGCGAATTCTTTTTCTTCTTCAGTCAATCTCACAGGATAGCTTTCCCCTGCTATTTGAATGGTATGTGATATTAAATTCTCATTTGCCATTCAATTCGATATTTAAAAGCTCAATACATGCATCCAACCTTTCTATATAGTGGTCTAATGCTTCGTGTATTTGTGAAAGATCAGCGTTTATATCCTTATTTGAGCTTGTTTCTGGCTTATTATGCTCAGAAATCAGTTCATTTTTCTGTCCTTTTTCTTCCTCTAACTTCTTATTTCTTTCAATTAATTGTTGATTCTCTATCCGGACTTCCTTCCACTTTTGGATGAAAATCTCTGTTTTTTCTTCTAAGGCATCGATATTTTTAAGAAATGCCTCCATATTCTACAAAAATAGTGCTTTTTTAATGATACTATATTTATTATTTTCTAATTAAAGCTCCAAGTTCCCTGCCAAAGTTATTAATAAGTTTAGACATTACCTTTTCTATGTCTTTATCTTGGAGTGTTTTTGTTTTATCCTGGAATACAAATTTAACAGCATAAGCCTTCTTATTTTCTCCTAATTGCTCGGTGTTTTTATAAATATCAAAAAGCCTGATTTCAGTTATTAGCTTCTTCTCTGTCTTTTTTGTTAACCCAATAATGTCTGAGAATTTAACTTTTTCATCTATAACTAATGACAAATCTCTGCTTGTTGAAGGGTATTTACTGATTTCTTCAATTTTAATACTCGTCTTGCCTGCGCTTTTTACAATCGATTTCAAGTTAAAACATGCATAATATATGTCTTGTTTTATATCAATTTGTTTAAGTGCCTTTTGCCCGACTTTCCCAAATTCAACAATGTTGTTAGGTCCTCTATGGTATTTAAGCCCATAATCTAAAAACTCAGTTTCTGATTCCCCAACTTGAAATCCTTTGATGTTTATTCTATCCAATATCATCATCACCCACTTCTTAATATCAAAGAAATCTGATTTTTGAATATTCGTATTATTCCAATTGATAAGTTGTTTGTCTCCTGTTATATATAAAGACAAGAAATCTGTTTCTTTAAAGTTTTCTTCGTCTTTTAAATAGGTTCTTCCAAATTCAAATAACCTCAAATCTGTTTGTTGATGATTCAAATTATGTGCAACTGAAATTAACCCACTTAATAATGCATCTGGACGCATAATATCCAAATGAATATTGCTGGTATTGTTTATATATACGAGATTTTCTTTGTTTTCGTAATACTTTGATTCAATCAAAGAAAGGCCCATCATTTCATTAAACCCATTATTTGCTAATAAGTCGGCAATCGTATTTTTTACTTCTCTCGATGTTGGATAATTTTGATAATTGATTGCCGTTTTAAGTTGAGTTGGAATCGGAACCTTATTAAAACCATATATCCTTAAGATTTCTTCTATAATATCTATCTCTCTTAAAACATCTGCCTTGTTTGTAGGAACTGAAACCATCATTGTGTCATTATCAACTGGTTTTAATTCCATTTTCATTGCTCTTAGGATATTATGAATATCCTCCTTGTCAATATTTGTCCCAATAATCTTGTTTACATTCTCATATTTCACCATTATCTCCTTTGGTGAAATAACTTCAGGATAATTATCTATGATTTGTGATTCAATTTTTGCTCCAGCAAACTCGGTTAATAAAAGTGCTGCTCTTTTTAATACTTGCGCTGTAATATTAGGATCACTGCCCTTCTCAAATATTTTTGCAGCATCTGTTCTGAGCAAATGTCTTGTGCTTGTCTTCCTAATATAAGAGGCGTTGAAGTGAGCTGCTTCTAAAAATACGTTTTGTGTTTCATTGACAACTCCAGAATTTAATCCTCCAAATACTCCTGCAATACACATTGGGTTATTATTACCGTCGCATATCATCAAATCGTTAGCGTTAAGTTTTCTTTCTTGTTCATCTAAACTTAGAAAAGGAGTTCCTTCATTTAAAGTCATCACGTTAATAGTGTTGCCTTTTATTTTCTCTGCGTCGAAGGCATGTAATGGTTGACCAAATTCGTGCAAGACAAAATTGGTAATGTCCACAACATTGTTTATTGGTCTAACACCTATCGAATTAAGTAAAGTCTGCATCCATTTGGGTGAATCCCCTACTTTTACATTGCTCAACAAAATTCCAGAATATCTTGGACAAGCTTCAGAATTATGGATGTTTACTTTAAATGAATTATCTACACCTTCTACATTAAAGCTCTCTATAACTGGCTCTTTAACATTCCATCCGCCTTCTTCATTAATTTTAAGATATGCTGCGAGATCTTTTGCAACACCAAGATGGCAAGTTGCATCAGATCGATTAGGCGTTAACCCTATGTCAAAAACATAGTCGTCTTCAACATTAAAATAAGATTTGGCTTCTGTACCTGGTTGGATGTCATCTGGTAAAACCATAATACCGTCATGGCTGCTGCCAAGTCCAAGTTCATCTTCAGCGCAAATCATCCCTGCAGATTCTTCACCTCTTATTTTTCCTTTTTTTATCTTCCATGACTCTCCTTTCTCGTCATATAAGGTTGTGCCAATAGTGGCAACTAATACCTTTTGATCTTGACTCACATTTGGGGCGCCACAAACAATTTGAACCGGTTCTCCAGCTCCAATATCAACTTTTGTAACAGAAAGTTTGTCAGCATTTGGATGTTTGCTACATTCCAAAACATGTCCTACAACTACGCCATTTAAGCCTCCTTTGATACTTTCTACTTTCTCCAGGCCTTCAACTTCCAAACCTATATCCGTCAGAATTTCAGATATTCTCTCAATCGGGAAATCTAAATCAATGTATCTCTTTAACCAATTTAAAGAAACTTTCATCTGCGCTTGTTTTATCGTTTAATTTAATTGTATTATTTATTCAATTACTGCGATGAATAAATAAAGGTCGCAAAGATAAAGCAATTATTATAATGCTGGTTTATTAGGCAATTTTAGTAGTCTGGGGCTATAATTCGCCTACTGCCAATATGCCTGTTTTACAACAAAAGTAGTGTGGTTGATCAGGAATATAATCTGGATGTCCAGGTGTTAGCAAACACTTAAGTTTTTCTTTTTTTTCTTTGCTAAACTTAGTTACATCAAGTGCGGGTAAATAATCTTCTTCTAAAACACAATCAACATATGGTTTTGCGTTTGGTGGCAACGGCCAATTATATGTAACTGTATGTGTCGTCACATTAACCTTTTTTAATCCTGCTTGCCTAAGCCAGCCAGCCATATACTCTATATCAACTTTAGGATCACTACTTAATGCTGGACGGAGAATTGTATCTGATACACGGACTAATTCAAATTCTAAATGACGATGTCCTGAAAGTAATTGCGTACGTTGCCATCCATTATAAAATAGGCCTACCTTTCCATTGGGACGACAAACTCGGGCGAATTCATCAATGACTTGCTGAGGGTTTTCGAACCACGACGACCATAAAACATCAGCACACCATACCCAGTCAAACGCATTATTATCAAAAGGTAATGGTTTTGTAAGATCTAAAGATGACATGATAACTTCAATTGATGGAAGTGTTGTTGACCGTTCTTTCGCTTCCTTTAAATGTACTGTGCTTAAATCAGTAGCAATAACTTTTCCATTTACCCCAACTTTTTTTGCAAAAGCATCAAACTGATCTCCTGGACCGCAGCCTGCATCTAGTCCACAAGAACCATTCAATGGTCCAAATTCATTAATGGCGTCTTGAAGTGCCGGTTGCATAAACGTATTGTATGCAGTAATATATTCAGCATATTCTGGTTCAACTGGTTTTCCCATGAATGTAAAAATGTTTAAGCGAAGCGCTAGTCAATCACTTTTAAGTACGCGAAATAATATGGCTTGTTTAAATAATGACCGGTAAACCACGGAAGGTCAAGTTGATCGAGACCTGTGTGTTTAGCTTTCCATACTGCTTGTGCATAGTCATCAAGCTGAAGCCACTCATCTTTTTTCGAAATTATATACTTTGAAAGATCAACCCAATCTTTTCCCTCAATAAAATCCGTTAACTGCTCTACAGTTTCTTTCATGAGTTTGTTGTCTCGAATATCCATTTCAATATGGATCACTTCAGTAGCGTGTTCATCTTCAATCCAATCAAAACAAAAGTCAATACCATATTTGGGTTTTATATGGTACATCTTCCATAGCTTTGGATGCTTTTCAGCATGTTCTCTAATTTGTTCTTTAGCCTCTCCTTCAAAACCAAAACGGTGAAGTATATGAGAGTGGTCAATAAAAATTTGTGGATGTTCTTCAACTTGGTTGAACCAGTGTTGAAGCACAACATTCAGCGCATCGTCAGACACCCTTCTTGCCATGCGATTCTCAGAATGAAAATCAACTTTATTTTCTTCGTGAAATGTTTTCTCTATGGTATTGAGTTGATAACCTTCTCTATCGAAAAAGTCTAGGTCGTTCTCATAGAAAATGCTTTCGTTTTTAATGGGATGCTTTAAAAAAAGATCCTTTATAATTATGGGGTCATTTGACTTGAACATGTTACATTATTGTTTTTTGGTTAATGTAATGTAATCATATTTCATTTAGCTTACAAATTGAAAACTATAAACTAGATTAATTCGAGTGTTTTTACCCATTCCTTAATACTATAAATTGCAAGATCAAAGTAGTCATTGTTAACCCACCTATTTCCTAAATTATGGTAAAGATGCGTATGCATTCCCATTAACCATATTTGTCTCAACGGAACGTAAGCTTTCACAGCTGTTAATTCGCCTACTGTAAGATTAATGTGTTTTGTGTAGCCTTTTAAAAAAGAATGCCACAATTGATCTCTTTGAACTTTGGATTCAGTTGTAAAACTTGTGGGTACGACTTCGCCCCAAAACACAGCGAGATCGTAAGACCGATCGCCAATCCCACAACAATCAAAATCGAAAAGAGTTGGATTATCAAAAGCATCAAAATGAACATTTCCGCCATGATGGTCACCATGAAGAAAGATATGTTTAGAGGCAGTTATATCTGATTGTGATTGAATGAGTGAGTAAAGATCAGCACCAATTTTTTTTAAATATTCGTAATCAGCAATGCGGTGTTTTAAAAAAGGTTTTATATGTTGCAATGGATTCTTTATCAAATAGGCTTCGTCAAAAGTAAAACGATTCCATTTGTTATTATAGTCAAGAGAAAGCTGATGAAGCCGCGCAACTAAAGAACCGTATTGTTGACTTCGTTCAGAATCATACGGCTTACCTATTCCTTTTGCTTCATTAAATAAAACCCAATATCGATCACCCTCTGGTGCTGATAGTTGGCTTATGTATTCCCCTCCGTTTTTCATTATCGGAAGCGAAACAGAAATGTTGTTTTTATCCAGATAAAGAATGAAGTCTAATTCTGCCTTTATTTCTTCGAGCGTTCGCCATCCCTTACGGTACACCCTCAAGAAGAAAATACCTTTGTTGGTATTTAGTTGATACGTGTCATTGATGCCTACCGATATTAATCGACAATATTCAATTTTTTTGATTGCATCAAAATTACTCAGAACCAAGTTGCTTAATGCGCTTTGAGAAAGTGTGGAGCTTTCAGTTGGGAAAAAATGCTGATCTTGGTTCATTCTTCTTTATATGTATCAATGTATCTATTTAACCAATTTAAAACAAGCGTTTTGTAAGAAAAGAAGATCAACCTATCGTAAATAGAAAAAGGCGACATGGGGTATGTCGCCTTTTTTCAACTATGAATAATCTGTACTAACCTAAATACGATAATATATTAAACTAATTACTTTCAGAGGATTATAATTTCCTTTGCTAAATCAAAGATAAGGAATCAAACCCTTGTTTTTATCCCCCGTTAGAGGGATTATTCCGTCAAATGAATGCTGGCTGCCTGTAAAACTTCATCATTTTGTTCAACTGCTGTTACAAAGTAGACAAATTCCATGTTGTCTGGAATCCATTCACCGTTTACTTCATCAGGTACCGTGTATGTATAGTTTTTAAGAATAACCTCTCCTGAATTTAAATCAGATCCTAAGATGTCACCATTGATTGTACTCAATGAAGCTTTCATTACATGTTTGTGTTTAAAATCAGTTACTTCTCCAAATGCATTACTAAGCTGAGAATCAATAAGATCATTTTCATTTACAATGACATATATTTTCATGGCACTAGGTATGTCTTCTAATGCTTGAACCGCAATATTCAAGGCTGATGTTCTAGAAGAAGCATCGTAAGTAACCGTTGACGTTAATAACAAAGGAGAAGGAATCGCCAATCGTTCAACAACTTTACTTTTCCAAGTATCTCTATCTCCAATCATTACTTCCTCTTGATCATCAAAAAGTACTCTATCAATAGCTGCTGAGGGTTTTCCAAAAAAGAAAAAAGTATTTTCCATGGCTTCTGCATCTGGATACCTGAAGTCATATTTACTATTACTGGTTGGTTCTGCTTGAAAAGCCCCATGTATACCATTAAGGATCACCCTATTTGGAAAACTGCTGATAATATCTTCAATTACAGCTGCACCGTCAAAGCAAGGTGCACAACTGACACCAGTTAATTCTTCAATCATCACTTTCCTATTACCCTCTTCAACTACAAATTCTGGAATGACAACTGGTTGTTCTTCACAAGAAGAAAAAAATGCTAATCCAATAATCAGAGTAAAAAAATATTTTTTCATGATTTGTATTTTAAAAATTTGATTGTGCTGAAAAGTTAAATCCGCTAAAAGCAGGCTCTAACCTACAAATACCTCCTGTACACACAATACCTTCAACTTGTTTGATATAACTAAAGGAAAACCTATTCGCCTTATGCGTATAATATACGTCAAGCCTTGGATAATGCAAAGACAGCTTCTCTCCATTTTCATCTTTAGGAGATGCTTTTCCTGGATCAACATTATACATATCAGAAACAACAAAAGACCAATGTGGCGCCATGGCAAATTCTACTTGAGCAAATATCCAGTCTCCATAATCTTGCTTCGCTTCTGCCTTTTCATCATCACCTATCTTCATATATTGCAATTCTGTTCTAACAGATGTCTTTCTTGACAGCTTGTGCAAATAATCAACATAAGGAACGATTGTTTCTACTATAGGGACTTGAGGTTTACCTTCATATATTTCTTGATTATAATTCAAAAATTGAATGCCTCCCTTAATCGTTGATCTGTTTTTAAACTTATAATATACTTCAGTAAAAATTTCTGAGTAAAGTTTTTGTCCATCTAAATCTGTGATATAAGAATAGTTTGCTGTTGTACTTAATTTTTTATTCCATCTGTATTTGACATCAATTTGATAGGCTTGTTCAGATAGTAATTGAGTTGCTGGTGAGTATCTGGCATTCAACCTATAAGTATTTTGTCGATTCATTGGTGGGATATAATTTATAACTCCATTAGTAAAACCCAATCTAGGGTTAGTTCTAAAGTCGAAATTTTCAGTTCTTTTACCTTCAAGCGTAACACCTAGGCCACTTTTTGCAAAACTTAAACTTGTATAAAATACAGTTCCACTTTCTTTAACGAATTTTCCTAGAATTCCATTTTGCTGACTTTTAAATGGATTGAAAAAGGCTTCTTCTGTTTTAAATGCTGTTTCTAAATACCAGTTAAAATTTCCTAGTGTCGTAGTATTAAAAAAGGTAAAAGCATAGGTGTTATATTTTGGCAAGACTTGATCATCAGTTGCGTATCCTGCAATTTCATTTAATATCTGATCAATAGTCTCATCGGCTAATGTTCTGTTGACCATTGCAATCCCGGGAGCTAACGTAAAAACTTTCCTTGGTTGGTCATCTGTAGCTTCCTTTGACAAATCAACAAAACCTTCTAGAGATGTTCCTTTAACTGTACCTGAATATGTTGAGCTGATTTCTCTTTGTCTGTTTCTTTGACGTCCAGTGAATGCTTTTAATTGCCAGTTATCTGACAAGTCATATATTATTCTACCACCAACCAATGCGTTGTCGATTAATAATGGCCGTTCTTCAAATGCCCTAAATATTATTCCACTTCCAATTTGATCATAGATGTAACCCACCCTAATATCAAACTTGTCTACTTTTTTTGCTACATGCCACCTGCCAACTTCTTCATTTGTGTATGAGTCATTTGGGTTTCTGAGATTTGAGTTATTAAAGATGTCAAACCTTAAACCAACATCAAAACCATCTTGTGTATATCCTAAATCTAACCAAGTTTGTGATCCGATCAACTCTCTATCATATTGTGGAATATTAAAGGCGCCAATCAAAGAATCTCTAAGAAATAGGTTAGCACTGGTTTGGAATCCCCCTGTAAAACTGCCTTGATCCTGAGCGTGAATTGTTATACATAATGCCCCTAGAATAAGAGTATAAATGTATTTTTTTAAAATGTTCATTGGTTGTAGTTTGTTTTATAGTTCGGCTAATATAAGAACTAAATAGCACATCCATATCTTGTCTTAACATGATCTTACAGACAATATATTATTCAATTGCAAATGCACCAAATGTCATATCAAGGTCCATTTCAAATGTTTGAGGTGGAAATTGTCGGAATTGTAATTTAACTTCTATTGTTGCGTTGTCATTTATAACAATATCTTTTATATCTGTGAGAGATGGCATTAATTCTATTTCAGTCTTAAAACCAAAATTGACAAAATCCATAAAAAATATTTCTTTAGGTCTTAAAGTAACTGGGTCTACTATTGAAACTTTCACTGTATTAACAAAATCGAGATTAATTTCATCACCAAACTTAGGTCGCAGGAAAGCTCTTTGAGCAACAACCTGGTCCAAATCTGCATCAGTAAGACCGTTATTATTTAAAGCAAACTGTAAAGGTATCGGAATTTGACTTTTAATAAAGCTGTGTGCTTCTAAAGTACTTAGTCCCAGGTCGATTCGAAAATCCATCCTTGAATTTACATCAAATAAAGTTTCACGCGGACTACAAGTGATTACACATAAAGAGACTAGAATTAAAAATAAACACTGTTTCATTTATTGATATACTTTCTTTTATTCAAAATCAATAACATTCCTTTAAATAACGTATTTGTTCTCTCTTTATGGCATAATATTTACTTTAAAATAAAGTGATACATTTAAATTAAATTCAAAAATGTATTTTAGGAGATAAATTAATTTGAAAACAACAATTTATGGGGACACAAACAGTTTCTCAGTTTAGTGATCGTAAACAAAAACAAGCTTTTATCAGATCTCTTTTAAATGATATTCGATCATTTGAATATATGCTTGAACATGATTGGTTTGAGAGTGGCATTACTCGTTTTGGATCAGAATTAGAAATGGTTTTAATTGACAAAACAACATTAAAGCCTAAAAACATTGCTATGCCAGTCATCGATAAGATGAAAAGTCCAAAATGGTTAGAAACAGAATTGGCACAATTTAATTTAGAATTAAATCTTACACCTAGAGAAATGGTTGGCAACAACTTTTCATTGATGGAGGCAGAAATTCAAGACAGACTAAAAAAGCTCGACAGGGTTCTCAATAAATTTGATGCAACATATATTCTTACTGGTATTCTTCCAACGATACAAAAGTTTCATTTAAACCATGAAAACATTACACCCAGAGAAAGGTATTATGCTTTATTGGATGCTATCAAACAGTTAAATTTAGGAAAAGACTTCGAGTTAAAAATATTTGGAATTGATGAATTATTTGTAAAACATAATTCCCCTCTTCTTGAAGCGGCTAATACCAGTTGGCAAGTGCACCTTCAGTGCGAAGCTTCTGAGTATGTAAAAATGTATAACATTGCACAGACCTTAGCTGGACCTACTATGGCAATCGCAGCTAATTCTCCTTTGGTTTTTGGTAAAAGGCTTTGGCATGAATCACGTATTGCGATGTTTGAACAAGCTTTGGATACAAGAAGAACGAATGAACATATGAGGGAACAAGCTACAAGGGTCTCCTTTGGAAGAGACTGGCTTGACAATTCTATTCTAGAAATATACAAAGAAGATATTTCACGATTCAAAGTTTTGTTGAGTACAGAAGTCGAAGAAGATTCTTGGGAGATGATAAAGAAAAACAAAGTACCTGAGCTGACTTCATTACTTGTTCATAACGGAACTGTTTATAGATGGAACAGACCCCAATTTGGAATTAGTAAAAATGGACAACCTCATTTGAGAATAGAAAATAGAGTATTACCTGCAGGGCCGACTGTTCCTGATCAAATGGCGAATGCTGTATTTTGGTTAGGGGCAATGAAAGGCATGGCTAAAAATTATCCAGATATTCAAAAGAAAATTGACTTTTCGGCTTTGAAGGACAATTTTGGAAAAGGGGCAAGATTTGGTTTGCAAGCAGATTTTACTTGGATTAATAACAAAAGAATTCATGTTACAGATTTGATTAAAAAAGAATTGATTCCACTGTCCCGTGAAGGATTAAAGTCTTGTAAAATTGATTCAAAAGATATCAACAAATATCTTGGCATTATTAAGGAACGTGTTACCAAAAAAACAAATGGGGCTATATGGATGCTTGACTCATATGAGCATCTGCTAAAAAACAAGGTTTCTAAAGATGAAACACTTTCAGTTCTAACACACTCTATTATGAAAAATCAACAAACAAATAAACCTGTTCATACTTGGAAAAAAGCTGACCTTGTAGATATGGCAGAATATAAACCATTGGAATTAAAGGTGTCGGAATTTATGCAAACCGATCTCTTTACAGTTGCAAATGATGATATTATTGAAATGGTTGCTGAGTTAATGGATTGGCGAAAAATTAGGTTTGTACCTGTTGAAGATGAAAAGGGAAATCTAAAAGGAATTATTACTTCTAGATTACTAACTAGAAATTTAATCAAAGCATTAAGGGATAAAAATGAAGACCCAATTACAGTGGAGGATATTATGATAAAAAAGCCAAGGGTGACTACTCCTGATACTTCTATTATGGATGCTATGAAAATTATGCGTAAGAATAAGATTGGCTGTTTACCTGTTGTTGAAAACAAAGTACTTGTCGGTGTTATAACAGAAACTGATTTCTTAGATATTACCAGCAGACTTCTGGAAAGGCTTCACCTCAAACAGAAAAAGAAAAAAGGTAAGTAATATTTACCTAAGTGTTTCGTTTTATTTGTTAGCTACAATTACTAAAAAATGGTACCAAAGTTTGTAAAGGTCAGTTGTTTAATTGCAATTCTAACGCTTTTTGTTTTAATTTTTACTCCCGTACCAACCGCAACTAAAGATAACACTTATGATATTTATGATCATATAGTGGGTGTTTTTGAAGAACCTTCTAATGATATCGTTTTTAATCTTGAAACGTTACAAGCAAAACCATATATCAATAGAGGATTGGAAAGAGGACTTTCGATTCAGGAACTTAATAATAAACTAAGGGGCAAAAAGGTTCATCTAAAATTTGTTGAACATTGGACACCTCTTGACTATAATCGTTCCTCTCCAACATTAGCTTATATTGAGTTAGAAGAATCAGGTGAAATTATTTATAATAGTATTATTTCATCTTAGATAGGATATCATGGATTATTATTTCGCCATGATCCCTTGTATTTTCAATAAATAATTGACTTGTATTTAACCCAGCGGAAATTACACCAGCAATATATAAGTTTGGAATATTTGTCTCAAATGTATTTGGATTATGCTCAGGTACTTTGTCCTTCGACTCAGAAATGTTTATGCCAATTGATTCTAAAAATTTATAATTTGGCATATATCCTGTCATTGCTAAAACGTAATCGTTTTTTATTTTTACTGAACCTTCTGGTGTTTTCATAACCACTTGTTCTTGTTCAATTTTTAATAGTTCAGAATTGAAATAGGCTTTTATTGATCCTTCTTTAATTCGATTTTCTATGTTAGGAAGAATCCAATACTTAACTTTTTTGTACAATTCACTGCCTCTAACCACCATCGTTACGTTAGCTCCTTTTTGCCAAGTTTCCAAAGCGACATCACAAGCAGAATTTGCTGCTCCAACAACCAACACATCCATTCCAATATAAGGATGGGCATCATCGTAATAATGCTTTACTTTACTTAATCCTTCTCCTTCAATATTTAGAAGTCTTGGTTTGTCATAATAGCCAGTAGCGACTATAACATATTTTGTTTTATAACTCCTTTCCTTTGTGCGTACAATAAATCCATTTTCATTACCACGGATATTGTTTACTTCTGATTGATATTTGATATTTAGGTTTTTGCTTTTGACGACTCTTCTGTAATATTCTAGTGCTTCCTTTCTTGTAGGTTTTTCAACGTGTGAAATAAAAGGTGTATTCCCAATTTCAAGTTTAATTGATGTTGAAAAAAAGGTCATATTGGTAGGAAAGTTATAAATGGAATTCACTAAATAACCCTTTTCTAAAATGATATAATTCAGTTTCTTTTTTTGCGCCGCAATTGCAGTTGCAATCCCAGATGGTCCTGCACCAATAATGACTATATCAAAATCTTGATTCATTTATAAATGCTTTAAATTAAATTCTATATAAAAAGCCTATCCAAGTTTTTGAATAGGCTTTTTATATATTCTTTTTTATTGTTTTATCTCATCAAAGTTACAGAACCCTCTCCTGTCTCTAGTTGATCTCCTGCAGTATCGTATGACCAATGATACATATAAACGTCTCTAGGGGCCAAGTCTCCACTGAAGGTTCCATTCCACCTTGCATTCAAATTGTCTGATTCAAAAACCTTATTTCCAAATCTGTTATATATTTCGAATTTAAAATTTTGGCCTTCGAATGTTTCTGGGCATTTGATATAAGGTCCAAAAGATCTGTTTTCACTGATATCTCTAGAAGCAGGGAAAAAGATATCCGCGAATCGTAATGCTTCAGGATCAGCATCAACAACAATTTCTACACTTCCTGTATTACCACATCCATCAGATACTGTTACCATATAAATACCAGAAGTTTCCACAGTAATCTCTTCTGTTGTTTCACCGTTAGACCAAGAATATGATGGGTTTGTTCCAATGACATTGACAGCAAGTCCAGGATCAGATACCAATCTAAAGTCACAGGAATCGATGTTAACTGTTATTGAAGGCGAAGGCGGTGTTATGGTGAGTTGATCATCACTTATGTTAATCGAACCTGTTTCTATATCACCACAAGCATTAGTTACTTCAACAGAATACGTTCCAGCCTCTGTCACTTCAATTTGGGGTGTCGTTTCACCTGTTGACCAAAGAACAATTGTCGTTTGGTTTGTTGTGATTCCTGAATCTAAAACCAATGAAGAGCTGGTTTCATTACATATTAAATTTAAAGTCTGTGGGTTAACAGAAAAATTAGGATCTGGGTCTAAATCTCCAACTGAAAAATTAGATGTCGTTTCATCCCCACATACATTTGTCACGGTAACAGAATAATCCGTTTGCTCAGAAGCCATAATAGTCTCTGTTGATTGTCCTGTGTTCCATTCTATAGATTGAACATCCACTTCACTCTCTATTTGAACATTCAGATTTTGAAAGGCACTCCCATTTTCACAAAACGGATCTTCACTATTAATCACTGAAGCTAAATCAAAAGTAAACATGTCATCTGTTATTGAAACAGACGCATCAGCAGAGTTGCCACAGTTATCCGTTATTGTCACAGAGTAGGTTCCAGGTGTCGTCACGATTATAGATCCTGTCTCTTCTCCTGTACTCCAGTCGAGCGAATCAATACTAGTAGAAGAACTTGCACCCAACCTTATTTCACCTAGTTCACAAACACCATTTAAGTCTAAAATAATTGAAGCTTCAGGAAAATCTTGTTTTGTAATTGTCGACGTATCGCATAAAGAATAGCAGACTTTTTCTCCAATAGTGACAGTAACATAATAATCACCTTCTTCAAAAACTCTTATTGAAGAAGTCGTATCTCCAGTACTCCATTCGTAAGCAGTTGCACCATCTGTTCCAGCTTCTATTAATTGGTCAATTGGATCTTGAGGACAATAAGATGTGTCAACCAATTGTAAAGTTGGTACATCGTATCTAGAATAAGTGCTATCAATAACTATCAAAGTATCTGTTGTAACATAATCAGTTGTTCCAAACATTAATGTATCTCGAGTGAATGCATAGTCCACAACCATCTCGACATCTAATGAGTCATTACAAACTGCCCCTCCGTTAACATCCGTTTTAATAATATAAGGTGAAAACATGAACTGAGATGGATCCCAACCTGTTGTACTGTATAGAATCCCTCCATCTGTAGTGTTGCTCATTTCCCCTTGATAAAACTGTATATTCCCTTGTGGTGTTATCAACAGAAAGAAAGAATTCTCAGACCCGTAATCTAATTGTTTTATGACATTCCCATTTGCATCAAAGTAAATCATATAATCACCTTGCGATTGAGTCAAAATATTAAAATACTTACCAGAAACTACAATCTCTCCGTTAGTTCGAACAAGAACATCATTAACTTGAGAAATAACCCCAGAAGCTGTGCCATCAATCACTTTTGACCATTCAACTATTCCAGCAGTATCTGTTTTAATCAAATAGTTTGAAAGTAAATTTGGAATCGGTTGAAAAATAATACCTGTCATGAGAACTCCTGTATCAGGCGTTGAGCTCACAGCCAAACTCTGCATTATATAATCCGATAAGCTATCTTGGCTAATGCCATATGTATTACCACTTAATATATTTCCTAAAGAATCCAAAGTCATTACTGCAGTAAAATTCGAGGCCAGATCAGGTATAAAAGATACTACATCATTTGAATCAACTGATTGAACTGCGTCTAACAATCCTGCTAATAAAATTGGATCTGTACTTTCTTCTTGAAAATATGCTTTTTGACTAATAACAGTATTTGAAGCATTGTATTGAACTCTTTGAATTGCAAATGTGTCTGAATCTTCATTTCCGTGAGTATTATAAATAGTCATTCTATCTTCAAAACCATTCAATACTACAGGACTTGTAAGTGGGACACCTTTATCAACTGTATCACTAATTAAGCCAGTCCAAATAAGATCTCCATTACTTGGGTCTATTTTAAAAACAAACTTTTCATCTTCAACAGCTCCTATATTTGGATCTTGAGTTATTCCAGTTAATGCAATTGTATCATTTGCTAATTTGGTAAAATCAATACTCTTTAAATTCGAAACCAATGTTTCATCTTTGAGTGTATATTCTTTTGTCCATTCTAAATTACCTTTGGGATTATTTCTCGTTAGCTGTATCTTATTAACAACTGTTTGGTCATTAACATCAATGCTAAGGTTTATCATATAGAATCCCCCATCATCATTTGCAATAGATCCCATATTGACTAATATCCTATCTTCTGTAGGATAATATCTCTGAAAAGCATCTTGAGAAGAAGATGACTGATACAAAAATATTCCTAATACAAAGGATAATAATTTTACATACACTTTATTCATTGCTAAAGATGTTTTTATAATAATGATTGAAGTTTCATCGCCAGTCCCATATCTCCTTTAATCTTTATTTTTCCTGACATAACTGCCATCATTGGATTTAAGTCTCCGTTCTTAAGTTTAGCTAAAGTATCTACACTTGTGATAATGGTACAATCTGCGTCTTTATCTTCTGTTGAGACTACATTTTCATCTCCTGTTCCATCAATAAAAAGTGCATTATCATCCAGTACAAATTTGATAGATGCGCCGATTGGGTCTACATTTTTAGCTTGTGCTTGAATTTGGTCTACTATAACTGAAAAGTCCATAAAATATTTTTTCCAAAAATAGCCAATTATTTAACGTAGTTAATGTCGTAACTAACAAAATATGGATATTAATAAGGAAATTATACTTAACTGGATTCATTTCTAATAAATATCATTTACACTAAAACGCAGAAGGCTGTATTTTGAATCCTATTTAATTTAAAATTTTGTTAGAAAGTCCTTCTTTGTAAAATACTTCGAAGGACGATAGCCCACCTTCCCAACTGAAACTGATGTTTCAGTTCACTTCTTTCTATTGTCCATTTAGGACAATAGATCTTTCAGACCAGAAGTTCATA
>JABDKX010000115.1 GCA_013001975.1 Saprospiraceae bacterium
ATTAATTGATACATTTGAAAACAACATCGACTTATATGTCAAAAATGAATCCCAAATTCATCCTGAGTTTGGTGGAAATAAATGGCGGAAACTTAAGTATAATTTGCAAAACTATTTTGATAGAAAACATGACCATATCGTAACTTTTGGTGGCGCTTTTTCAAACCATATCGCTGCAACAGCTGCAGTTTGCCATAGTTTGAAAATTCCTTGTACTGGAATTATTAGAGGTACTTATGAAGATGAAAATAATCCGACTTTATTAAGGGCAAAATCTAACGGTATGAGTATACACCATATCACTAAAGAAGCATACAAACTGAAAGAGCACAGTCAAGAGTTCAGATCAATTATAAGCACATTTGAAAAACCATTGATTTTACCTGAAGGAGGGAGTAACGATTTAGCAAAAAAAGGGGTGCATGAAGTGATTGATGAAATTACTGATCAAGATTTTGATAATATCATTCTTCCTTCAGGAACAGGCATGACAACAAGTGGGATTATCGAACAAGCACCAAAGACAATGCACGTTATAGGTGTGAATGTTTTAAAGAATAAGTCGCTTGATGAAATGGTATCTTCAAACTTAGATAACTCTGATTGTTCTTGGGAAATTAATCATGATTATCATTTTGGTGGATATGCAAAAGTGAGTGATAAACTACAATCTTTTGCACAAGAATTTTATGATAAATATGATCTTGTTCTGGATCCCATTTATAATTCAAAAATGATGTACGGTATTTTAGATATGATTAAGCATGGAAAGTTTAGAGATCGCTCTAAATTATTAGCAATAAATACCGGTGGATTGCAAGGTGTCCGAGGATATGAATATGTAAATAAAAAAATATGGGTAAAAACCTAGATAACGAAAAAGGGAATCGTATTTGTAAATTTATCATATTTGAGTTTTACAAAATATTGAGCTTGGCTTAAGTTGAGTCTGTCTAAATGTATTTTGCCTTTGGTTGATCCGGCTCTTATTAATTGTCCTTGCACATTAAAAATTTTAAATTCCATTTGCTTTTTCTGATCACTTAAAAAAAGAATGTCACCTATGTTTGGATTGGGATAAACATGAATGCTGGACATAGGATCGAAGTCGGAAACCGATGTTAAACATTGCACCAGTTTTATATTGTCTAAAATGTTTTTCCTGTTTTCACAACTATCCGTAAGAACCGACAACATTAAAGTGTCAGTCATAAACATCATTTGATAAATGCCTTGGTTTATATTGCCACAAGCAGAATTTAGATGATCAAGTAAGATCAAAGAATCATTTGAAGTTTTAAAAGTTGAAATTTCCAGCTTTTCATTCCCAAGAATAAGATTGAGGGAATCAGTTTTAAACTCAAAAATATATTCTGCACCATTTATTGTTGTTTTCCAATTGGTGTTCTGAATATTCTGACCAAAACTTAATAAAGCCACAATGGAAAAATATACTGCTAAGTAAATTTTCATGAAATATACAGGATTTATGCTAGCATGAAAGTACTAAACTTAAGCTGTAATCAAGGTCAAATAAATGGCAGAACACCAGGTTTTGCTAATTTTTTAGATTTTTTTTATTAAATTTATTGCACTTACCAACACCAAAAAATTCAAATATGAGAATGCTACAATTTTGTCTGCTGTTATCCTCACTCTTATTCTTTTCTATTCCTTCTATTGCACAAGAATTAACAAAGGAAGAAATAATTGCCAATTCAAAACCTGAAACGCACCGATGTGCTACACCAGAATTGACCCCGGAGCAAAATGCTGCCTTTATGAAAGAACCAAAGGTTCCATTAAAAAATTCTGGATTCACACAGTTGCCATTGCGTTTGCATGTTGTTACTTTGGATGATGGAACAGGTGGTATATCATTAGCAGATTTAAACGAAGGTGTAGCTAATCTCAATTTTGTATATGAACCAGAGGATATAGAATGGTTCATAGCAGACATCAATTATATTGCCAGTACAACACATTATGAATTTAATTCTGCAAATGAAGGCGCATTATGTTCACCGCATGAAGTCGATGATGCAGTAAATGTGTTTTTTGTAAACAGTATAACGACTGGATCTGGTGCTGCATGTGGATATGCAAGATATCCTGCAAATAATGATATCACATTAAGGATACTTATGGATAATGGATGCATGCTGAATGCTGTTAACGGTACCTTCGTACATGAGTTTGGACACTTTTTCAATTTAGCACATACACACAATGGAACTTCTAATGGTAATGGACACGCCAATGCAGAACACGTTCCGAGAACAGGTGGTAACTCTAATTGTTCTACACATGGAGATTACTTATGTGACACGGAGGCAGATCCAACAGGCGCAACAACTAACTGCGTTTATAACGAGGGCGGAATGGATATTTATGGTAATACCTATACACCTGATGAAGATAATATTATGTCTTATTATCCTGATGCATGTGGTGGAATATTTACGCCTGATCAATATACCAGAATTGGTGCTGGATTAGCAACAAGGTTGGGACATTCTGCATATGATGTTGATGGGGCTTTGCCAATGTCTGTCTCGGCCCCAACAGGATTAACGGCTGATGTATTTGGAATAGCTGTGATTTTAGATTGGATAGATAATTCTAGTAATGAATATGGATTCTTAATTGAACGTTCCACAGATGGTACCAATTTTCTTCCTATAGCTTCAGCTGGTGTAGCCGAAAATACAACAACTTTTTCTGATAGTGGATTAATGCCAAATACTAATTATTGGTACAGAGTAAAAGCCTCTAATGATGATCCCGATGATTATACATCATCAGTAATGGTTACAACTGACGATACAAATTACGTTTGTGGTGATGCTTTGACAATTACGAGGTGTGGGTCTTTTCCAAGCCCAGGTCCAGATCAAGGAAATGGCGCAACAGAAGCTGATGCTGATCATGCTGTTTGGTATGAGTTTATCCCTCCATACACAGGAACTATGGATATATATACTTGTTTAGGTGGCGCAGATACAAGAATGTGGCTTTATACAGGGTCATGTGGCTCTTTGGTATCACTTGCTAACAATGATGATGATTGTGAAATGTGGCCAGGAAGTAATTTGTATGCTTCGGAACTATTGGGAATTGCTGTTACTAAAGATGTTCCCATACTCATCGAATTTGATGATAAGTGGTCTCAAAGTGGTTTCACTTTCTTTATTGATGTTGTTGCTACCAGTTCATGTGCAGATGCAACTGTCATTTCGAGTGCAGGGACTTATACTGTTGATAATATTTCATGTGGAGAAGACGCTTCACAGAGTGGAGCGACACATTGCGTTTGGTATGTTTTTACGCCACCTACGACAGGCGTAATTGATATTGAATCCTGCAACCAAGGAGTGAATACAAGACTCTGGGTTTACTCAGGATCTTGTGGCAGTTTGACCGCACTGGATAATTCTGATAATGATTGTGCAGCGGGAGGAGGATTAGGAAATGTAGCTGCCGCAGTTACTGATTTAAATGTTACATCAGGCGTTCCTATTTATTTAGAATGGGATGACAGATGGTCAACATCTGGTTTTGATTTTACAATTGGCTATCAAGGTTCATGTCCTCCAAATCATATGTTATCTGGTAATCAAACGGTTGATGCAACATTTGAAACTGACGGGATCATCACATCTTCTCAGAATATTTCAGCGTCAAATGTAACTTATGATTCTGGAACGTCAATAACCTTAGAAGCAGATTTTACAACTGTCCTTGGCGCTGTTTTTACAGCGATTATTGATGGTTGTGGCGGTATTTAATTACAGATCATAATTACATTCGAACTTCTTTAACCAAGGAAGTATAACCATCAACCCTTCGTGCGGTTTTGGGAATGATATCCTTTTGTGGCAGCACCATGAATTCGTTGTTTATAGTTACAGTTTGTGATTGTGTAGAATCTATTTTACTGATTTCTAGATTCAAAGAATCTTGAGTCATTCCAAAGAGTGTTATATAAAATCCAATATCATCAGTTCTATTTTCAAATGCTGTTTTACCATTGATCTTTGCCCATTTTAAATTCTGAGTATTTTCAAAATAAACATTTGTTAGATAAGCTTCTTGATCGTATTGAACTGATAATACAGAATTCTGTGTACTATCAGAAATTATATATTTACAACTTACACTAGGAGATAACTTATTCTCAACTGCTATTATACTTTCTGTTCTAGGCAATTTCAAAGTTTTGATTTTTGCACCTTTTAAAAGATCCCTATTGCCGATATTGATATCATTTTGGTTTGTGGCCCAATGCGCTGTTTGGTCATTTAAATTGTAATGGTAGAATACACTAGAAGGCAGTGGCTTTTCTTCAGTTGGTTTTGATGTTAAATGTGCCACTATTAAACTAAAAAAGAATCCAAAAAGACCAATATAAAGCATTGATTTATTTTTGGTCCAAATACTTTCAAAAGCTATAAATGTAGCAAGACAAGTGAAAGATGTCAATACAGCAGGATTGGCTAACATCTTAATACTAAATGCCAGAAATATATTTTGAATAATAGGGGTCCAAATTATTAAAGGAACAATTAGTAAAAGAAAAGTAATTCCATCAAGAATGTTTTTATTTTTTATAAATGCGCTGCCGTTTAAGATATAAATGAAAGCCAATGCCATAATTGGAAAGGACATAAAATAAGTAGCGGTGGGTAAAAACATATACATAGCTATCGCAAAGATTGAAAGCACAAAAATAGCGGCTGATTTGAATGCGTTAGCCTTGTTTTTGAAGTTAAAATAATTTGTGATGAACCAAGTGAAAATGATGGCTGTGGAAACACTTGTTAATAAATACCATTTGTGGTTGTAGAATTGCCCTGAATAAAATACATTATACTGAGGATATAATTTTGGCAACACAGAACTTAAGAAAATCATTGATCCAATACATAAGACTAAAAGAAGTATGATATAAGAAAACGCAATTGATATGGACTTGATGGAAGTTTCAGCTCTCATTGCAAATACAACACAGACTACAACCAACAATAAAGTGAATATCAAAAAGAATATATCCATCGATGAAGGATAGCTGATAATTCCTGTGAGAAAATTAAAAAATGAAGCATTGTGTGATACTGTATTCGTTATATCAATATTTGCAAAATGTTTGACAAGGTGATACATATTTTCTCCAGTATGTTTGACACTTTTCTTGTTAATCGTCTCAGGATTATCAACTGGATTATGGTAATATGAAAAGCCATCTATGAAAGCATGGTTGATGCCAGAGAGTCCCGCTTTTTTGAAATAAGTAAAATCTGTATCGTTAGGTAGTCGATTATAAATCTCATATGACATAGAATTAGCAATAGGATTAATGCCTGCTTTTTTGACTTGTTGAACCAACCATGCATTTCCTTCTGACCATTCGAATGAAATTGATGAACCGGAATTTCCTCTTGCTTCGTAGTTTAAGACCAATCCAATATTTGAAAGATCTTCCATTTCTGTGAATGCCTTAGCGCCCAATAAACCCATTTCTTCTCCATCTGTAATCAAGAAAATGATGTCATTTTTATGTTGCATATTTTTCAAAAGACGAGCAGATTCTAAAATGCAAGCCACAGCATGGACATCATCGGCAGCACCAGGAGCACTTAATACACTATCATAATGTCCAGCAATCAAAACAGCTTTACCATTACCATTTCCTTTTATTGTTGCAATTATGTTTTCTGTCTTAGCCATTTTCAAAAATCGATTTCTCCAATTCGATGAAGTGTAGCCATCAAATATTTCAGCTTGGATATTTAATTTTTGAAATTCGGATAATATATAATCTCTCACTTTTCTATTTTCCTCAGTCCCCATGAAATGATTTTCCTGAGCCATGACATCAATATGAGCCATCGTATTTTCAATAGAAAAATCATTTGAATTATTAGAACTAGTGTAAGAAGGGGAGTCTAGGTATATTGCAACAAAGCAAATTAAGAATGAAATAATTATGTAAAGGAGATTTTTCATATTCAGATTTGATGTTAATATAGTAAAATTTAAAGTCATATCTTGTTGTCTGTTTTTGAATTTTCTTCTTAGTCACATATTTATGTTTAAAAAAAATAAAGTCTGTTTAATCGTTGAAGGTGGTGGTTTCAAAACTGCTTTTACTGCTGGTGTCCTTGATTCTTTTTTGGGAGTTGGCAAAACTAATTTTGATGGATTTATGGGTGTCTCTGGTGGATCGATCGCCATTTCTTATTTCTTAAGTAAGCAGTACAGATTTTGTTATCGAGCGATTGAGCTATTAGCTAAAGACCAGCATTTTATGCAGTACAAAAGAACTTTTGGTGCAGAAGGCATAATGGATATCGACTATCTTGAAAAAGTGTCAAGCCAAGTTGTTCCTTTTGAAAAAGAAAAAGCACTTCAAGCGATACAAGAAAAAGATATCTCATTTGTTGCAACAAACAGAAGATTTGGAAATCCTGAATATCTGGTTCCAAATAAAGAAAACTGGATTAATGCGGTTATTGCATCTTGTACCTTACCTTTTGTAACTAAGGGAAAACATAAAATAAAAGGGAAGGCCTACTTTGACGGTGGTTGGAGCGATCCTTTACCAGTTAAGGAAGCATACAGGCGAGGCTTTAATGAGGTTCTGGTATTACGAACCAGTCCTAAAGATATAAAGACGACGCAGAGTTGGACAGATTACTTCGGAAGTATTTATTTTAGTAAAAGACCTGAACTCAGTGAGTGTTTTTCTAAATGTTATTTGATGTATAATGCTGCTGTAGATTTTATGATATCACCACCTGAAGGTGTTACAGTTAATCAAATTGCTCCTGAAAAATATTTAAAAAGCGGAACATATAGCTATAATGAAAAAACAATAATTGAAGATTATCGCAATGGTCTCGATCAAGGAATGAAATATCTTATGGCAAATAAGAGTCTCATTTAGATAGCAAAAAATGAAGTTTAAACCGACTAGAATAATATATTTGATTATGAATTTGAAATATTCCAACCTGGTTTTTCTTTTTATAACTTTTACGTCACTACAACTTTCAGGACAAGTAAATTTTAAAAGCAGTCACTTGCCGATCATTATTATCGATACTGATGGGCAAAATATTTATGATGAACCTAAAATTACAGCAACCATGAGCGTTGTAAATAATGAAGGGGCGATCAATGAATTGAACAGTTCTACTTTCACTTATGATGGCCATATTGGCATTGAATTAAGAGGGCAGACCTCGCAGTCTTTATTTCCAAAGTTTGGTTATGGCATAGAAACAAGAAATGAAGACGGTTCTAATCTGAATGTTTCACTTCTAGGAATGCCCAAAGAAAACGATTGGGTTCTTCATGGTCCTTACAGCGATAAATCATTAATTCGTAATGCATTGACATATACAAAAGCAGGCCAACTCATGGAATATGCTCCAAGAGTTCAGTTTTGTGAAGTCGTTATAAATCAAGAATATCTGGGATTGTATTTGTTTACTGAAAAAATCAAACGTGATAAAAACCGAATTGACATTGCCAAACTTGATAATGATGATAATAGGGGAGATTCATTAACAGGTGGTTATATTCTGAAGTTTGATAAAATTGACGATGGCGATAGTTTTTGGGAGTCCAGATATGATCCCAGACCTGGGGAATATCAGAAAACGAGATTTGTCCACCATTATCCTAAAGCTGAAGATATTACAGAGGAACAGCGAGACTACATTCGCCAATTTATCACTGACCTTGAAAATACATTAATGGGAAATTCCTTTGAAGATCCAAATAATGGTTTTCGAAAATTTATGGATGAAGACAGTTTTATTGATTTGATTTTAATGAGTGAAGTGACAAAGAATAATGACAGCTACAGACTCAGTACTTACATGTATAAAGATCGTGATTCAAAAAATGGAAAACTCAAAATGGGACCAGTTTGGGATTTTAACCTAGCTTATGGAAATGCCAATTTCTGTGGTGGCGATCAAATTGGCGGTTGGGTTTATAATTATAATAATGTCTGTCCTGATGATTTCTGGGTTAATCACGTTTGGTGGAATCGAATGTTGAGAGATACCAATTTTACAAATAAGATTCAAGACAGATGGTGGTCGTTAAGGGAATCAACATTTTCAATAGATAACTGGAATGCCACTATTGATAGCTTTGTCAACGTCTTGGGTAATGCCGTAGATCGAAATTATGCCAAGTGGCCAGTTCTTGATCAATATGTTTGGCCAAATAATTTTATTGGAAATTCTTATAATGCTGAAATTAATTACCTCAAAACCTGGATAAGAGAACGCATTGAATGGATAGATAATAATATTAATAGAATATCAACAATCCCTCCTAAGCTTGTTTTAGAAACAAATGTATTTCCTAATCCTAGCGATGGCCTGGTCAATATTGAACTGTCAACTTCTACTATAGCGAAGTCTGGTAAACTTCAAATATTTGATAGTTATGGTAGAAGAGTAATGACAAAAACACTGGATGGTAGAGAACAATTGTTGTCATTCGAAATTAATACTGCAGGATTTTATACTTTTTATGTTGAAGATATTTTTAGTAACATAACAAGCTTCGGGAAATTCATTATTCTCTAATTTACTTTTTCAGATATGGCATCTTCAAAAGTATTCATTGCTTTTCGAAAATCTTCATTAAGTTGTGCGTCTAGTATGCCTCTCTCATCATCAAAATTGACAAAGAATTTAGGAAGCGAGAAATGACTTATTATATCAGCTCCTGCATATGGAAAGCTTTTTAAAGCAATCCCCATAACATTTGCACCGCCTCTTCCTCCTGTCGATGTAGATAACAAAACCATCTTTTTATCTTTCCAGGTCTTTCCTTCCAAACGGGAAATCCAATCGGTTATATTTTTAAAGGCGACAGTAAAATTTCCATTGTGTTCAGCTAATGAAATAAGAATACCGTCGTGATCATTAATGAGGTTGGAGAATTGTTTTGCTTTTTCAGGAATACCATGTTTTTCTTCCTTATCAATACCATAAATGGGCATTTCAAAATCATTCAAATCTAGAATGGTAGTGGTAGCATTTTTTAAAAGTTTAGAAGCGTAGGTAGCTAATTTTTTGTTGATTGATTTTTGGCTATTACTAGCTCCGAAAACTAGGATTTTAAGCATGCATTAATTTTTAATATTACTACGGATAAGTTTTCTAATAGTTCAAAAGTGTTACTTCTTATTTACAACAGAATATAAATTAATATCTAATTTTTTATTTTTTTGATATTTCTACCAACCTTTTTGATTATTTCTTCGACTATATAAGTGTTAGCAAAATTGTATCAACTTAAATTAATATTATGAAAAATGGAATTGGAATTATGTTGGCTTTGCTGCTCTTAGGAATAATAACATCTTGTTCAAAAGAAGAAGCTAGAATAGCGGAACATATTTTAATAAATGAAGAAATTGATTTAACAATTGAAGATAAAGTTGAGTTAATTAAGATGAATTTTCTAGAAGAATATGGTGGCGTAGAATATGAAAGGAAAATATTTGTTGAACAAATGAATAAGGATATTGATGAGTGTGATATTGA
>JABDKX010000142.1 GCA_013001975.1 Saprospiraceae bacterium
CCAAATTGTAATGTCAGATCTTGTACTGTTAACACGTTTTGTAAATTTCGTGCAAATGTAAGGTAGTTTTATTGATAATGCTAGGATTAAAAATTACGTTATAAAATGAATTGGTTTTCTACTCGATAACAATTCTTTTTATTTTAAATTTTTCTTCCTTACTGAACAGTTTTAACCAATAAAATCCACTGCTCAATTGATGACTCAGGTAGTGATCTTGACTGAGCATTCCCTTGTCAACCATTCTAAGATTATTATCAAAAAGAAGATAAAATATATTCTCGTTTGGTAAGCCTGAAATGTAAATTTCGTTTTGGCTTGAGGGATTTGGAATAACTTTTATTGGATCATTTTTTTCTACTTCAATTGTACTCGTTGCATTACAAGCCATGTCAACCAAAGCGCTTGTGGTTTTATGTAAAACTTCGAAAGGCACTAGTGAACTGCTGTTATCATTTCCCATTCTTACCATGATAATATTTTGACTGGGAACAACGCTGAGGATTTGAGCATTTGCACCAATCGCGCAATACATATCTTGAAATCCATTTGGAACGATGGGCCCATTGAATACAAAATCTGATTCAGGAAGCTTATAATTTTCTTTTCCATTGAGCCACCAGAGGTAGCCGTATCCTGGATTCAGGTCTTGAGAAGTATTTATCATATCATTGAAGTAAGCCTTATCAGTCATGATGGTTTGATTGTTCCAATCTCCATTGTTCAGCATGAGCAAACCAAAACGTGCCATCGATCTGGCTGTACTAAAATATAAATTCAAATCATCGGTATTTATCCAAAAGCCATCCATGCCAATCGTTTGGTGCATGTTTTGGAAGGTATAAATATTATAGTTTTGTCCAGTTGCGGTTTCAATCAATTTTCGCATGATGGAGTAGGGTGCATTATGATAGAACCAATGACTTCCTGGCGGATTCAAATACTGTAGACAACTGGGCTCTGTGCACATATTATTTGGTACAGTATAATCCAATCCTGTCGTCATGGTAAGATGGTGCCTGACAGTTATATTGGCTTCTTGTTCTGGTGTCAAGTCGCTCCAGCCATTTCCTAGGTATAAATGACTTGGATCGTTAATTGATAAATCTCCATTTTCTTGTGCTAGTCCAACTAAAAAAGACGTTAGCGATTTAGCTGCTGAAAACCAGACCCATGAACTGTCTTGTTTGAATTCATTGAAGTATTCCTCTACAACGATTTTTCCATCTTTTAGAATCATGAATGCTCTCGTTCCATTTTCTTCAAGTTCTATTTTCAATTCTTCATAGACTTCTGAACACCAACCCAATTCTTCAAAGCTGACTTTTTCCCATTCGTCCGTATCGTTTGGTGGAAAGTAAAGTTGATCTTGAGCAACAGCAAGACTAGGAAAAATAAGAATGAGAAGAAAGCGCACAAATGAATTCATGGGGCAGCATTTAGTTTTTTTAGACACTATCAAATTGTGAAGGTTTAATATTTAGAATCATAAAACTTTATCAGTGTTGTTAAAACCTTCTTAATATCTGTTATCGGTAAATCTTCATGTGGATTTATATTGAAAATCTTCATTCGGCTTCTTTTACCTTGCACTAAATGTGGGTGATCAACTTCTTTGCCTTCCACTAATCCTAAGTAAGGGTAATTCGTTTTTTTATCAACCCACACATAGCAGAACATTTTTTTCTTGTAATAAAACATGGGCATATTATATTTCCATTCTGGCGTCACTTTATCGTCCATGTTTAATATGATCTGACGCAAAGCCATAAGACAACTTTTATTGGGTTCTTCTTGTGTGATGTAGAAGTTGTCAATAGTGCTGGTCATAATTGTAATTTTTTAAGTTTAAATATCTCCATTTTAAATTGCTATCCAAAACCAAAAGTTGGAAGCGACGGGCTGTATTTTATTAGAAGTGACTTGCAAAAACGCAGACATCTTAATATCTTGCCGTAAATTTCGTCAATTACTGCCGATAAAATCATCAAAATCTATTAAATATTGTTTGATCGTGCCATTTTACATATGGATTTGGACTCATTCTTCGTTTCTGTAGAATGCCTCAAAAACAGTGAATTTAAGTCCAAGCCACTTATCATTGGTGGGACTTCAAACCGTGGCGTTGTCTCCTCGTGTAGTTATGAAGCCCGACGTTTTGGTGTGCATTCGGCGATGCCGATGAAAATGGCATTGCGGTTATGCCCACAAGCGACTGTTTTGCGAGGCGATATGGACAGCTATTCTAAATACTCCAAACTGGTTACAGAAGTTATCGCCGATACAGCGCCTGTATATGAAAAAGCATCTATTGATGAGTTTTACTTAGACCTTTCTGGAATGGACCAACACTTTGGTTGTTTTAAATGGTCGAAGGAGTTGCGACAGACCATAACGCGGGAAACAGGTCTTCCCATTTCTTTTGGATTGTCTGTCAACAAATTGGTTTCTAAAGTTGGAACAGGAGAAGCCAAACCAGATGGTATGAAAGAAATAGCCAAGGGCACTGAAAAAGGATTTCTTTCTCCCTTGTCAGTTAGAAAGATTCCAGGTATCGGTAAAGAAACTTATAAAAAATTAAGCTTCATGGGTGTGCGGCAAATCAAAACTTTAAGTGAGGTGCCACCCAGGTTATTGGAGAGAGAATTTGGAAAATCAGGACGCAAACTCTGGGAGAAAGCCAATGCTATTGATCGATCGCAAGTCGTACCATATAGCGAACAAAA